>CAZDMM010000116.1:0-13603 GCA_964505845.1 uncultured Caldilineaceae bacterium | reverse complement strand
GATAACCTCTTTGGCCTGCTGCAAGTGGGCGTCGTCGGTGTCGTTGAGCGAGTAGCCCAGATATTTTAAGGCGTCGCCGATCAGCTCGCGCTGGTCGTTGAGCAAATTGATGCCGCCAGCTTTGGACCACTGCCCGGCCAGCTTGGGGTCAAACAGGTAAGCCCAACTGTCGGGCGGCCGGTCGCCAAAAAACTTTTTGCTGTAAGCAATGCCGCTGGTGCCCCACAGGTAAGGCACACAATGCTTGTTGCCAGGGTCATAATAGAGGTTGAGGAAGAACGGGTCAATATTTTTGAGATTGGGGATATTGTTAGGGTCAATTTGGGCCAGCAAGCCCAGCTCAATCATCTGGCCCACCATATAATCGGAGGGAAAGATGACATCGTAGCCGGTAGCGCCGGCTTGCAGTTTGGCCAGCAGGTCTTCGTTGCTGGCATAGGTATCATAAATAATCTTTACCCCGTACTGTTTGGTGTAATCATCCAAAACGGCCTGCTCAATGTAATCGGCCCAGTTGTACACGCTCAACTCTTTATCCAGAGCGTCGGAAGGTGCGGCCTTTTCCTCAGCGCCGGTAGTGGCTGCCTTCTCCTGAGTTGCGGTAGGCGCAGCCGTCTTTTCTTCGCCGGCGGCACTGGTGGGCGCGTCAGTGTTGGCCGGGGTAGCGGCAATCTGCCCTCCACCACAACCATTGAGCAAAGCTATTGACCACAGCAGCACCATGAATAACCCAAGATGTTTCTTCATCTCCATCTCCTAAGCAAATAGCTTGGTTCAGGTCACTGCGAGCGTTAGCGAAGCAGTCCCCTAGGCGGAAGAAGGGGATTGCTTCGGCCTTGCGGCCTCGCAATGACATTTTCACGCTTCGCGTCGGTGGCGTGCCACAGATTCACGAATGATGAGAGAACCTAATCTCTTCTCTGCAAAAATTGGGCCAGCAGCACCAGCCCAATCGAAAAGAGTAATAACAGGGTAGCCAGAGCGTTCAAATCGGGCGTCACCCCAAATTTTACCTTGGAGTACACCAAAATTGGCAACGTGGTGGATCCCTGGCCGGAGACAAAAAAGGTGATCAAAAAATCATCCACCGAGAGGGTAAAACCCATCAAGGCTCCGCTGATGATGGCCGGCATCAGCAGGGGCATCGTCACCCGTCTAAAAGTTTGCCAATCATCGGCGTATAAATCCTGGGCGACCTGCTCTACGGTGGGGTCCATATCTACCAGGCGCGCCCGCACAATGGTGGTTACAAAGGAGATGGTAAAAGCAATGTGGGCGATGATGATGGTGGGCAGGCCCAATCCCCAGGTGAGGCCAAACAGGTTTTTAACCATATTGAAAACGATGACAAAGAAGAGCAGCGTAGCCAGGGCAATGGTAATTTCGGGGATGATGATGGGCATGTAAATGACCGCATCCAGGGGAGGTTTGAAGGGAAAACGATGCCGCTCCATGGCCAGTGAAAGCATGGTGCCGATAACGGTTGAGACGATGGTTGAGGTGAAGGCCACGATCAGGGTATTGGTAAAGGCTGAGGCAATGGCCGAGTCGTTGAACAACTCCCAGTACCAGCGCAGGCTGACCCCTTCCCACACCGAGGCGGTTTTACCCGCATTGAACGAAAAGATAATCAACACCAAAATAGGTGTATAGAAAAAGGCATAAACCAGCCAGGCGTTGGCCGCCAGCAGCCGCTCCCCCCACAAAACACGGGCGGCCGCCTGGCGGTGTGCCGAGGTGGATATAGCGGCAGAGGACGTGCTCATCTTAGTCATCATAGTGACCGGCTGGCCCCGCTGCGGAAATAAATCATCGTGGCCATCAGCACCAGGGCCATCAGCACCACCGACAGAGCCGACCCAAAGGGCCAATCTCGCACCGTGAGAAACTGCTGCTGCAAAACGTTGCCGATTAAAAAGGTGTTGCCGCCGCCCAGCAGGTCGGGGGTGATAAAATCGCCCAGGGCCGGGATAAAGGTGATGATGCCCGCAGCCACCACACCGGGCATGGTCAGCGGCAAAATGACTCTCATAAAGACCCGCAGCCCATTCGCGCCCAAATCCTGCGCGGCCTGCACATAGTTGTAATCAAGCTGCTCAATGGAGGCATACAGCGGCAGCACCGCAAAGGGCAAATAACCGTAGAGCATGCCCAGCCGCACCGCGGTGGGGGTAAACAAAATCTGCAGCGGCTCCTGAATAAGCCCCAGGTTGAGCAGCCAGGAATTAATCAGGCCGGTGTCACGGATGATGAACATCAAAGCGTAGGTGCGAATCAAAAAATTAGTCCAAAAGGGAACCATCACCAGGAAGATGAGTATTTTCTGGCGCTGCGGATTCTGGCGGGCAATATAAAAGGCAAAGGGATAGCCGATGAGCAGGCATAGGATGGTATTGATAGTGGCTAAACTGAGCGAGCGCAGAAAGATGGAAAAATAAGGGGCGGTGGGGTCAAAAACACGGATATAATTGTTGAGGTTAAAGCTGTACTCAACCACACCTAATAGGGAACGTTTGCTAAAGCTGACTACCAGCACAATCAGCAGGGGGATGACAAAAAAAAGGGTAAGCCAGAAAACACCCGGCGTGAGCAAAAAGGCCAGCATATTTCTGCTTCGTCTGCTTACAACCTGCATAATCCCTCCACAAGACCGCTGACCAGAGACCTCCGGCTGCCACCCCTCTCCCTGGCCAAAAGCGCGCAAAGCATCCTTGCCCTGGCAGGGGGAGGGCCGGTGCGTCCCAATTTTTGGGTAAGCAGACCCTAAAAGTTTCAAAAACCTTTAGGGTCTCCTAAAATCTGGGACAGACCCCAGGTGGGGCCGGCGCTCACATCAACTGGTGAGCACCATGGCGCTGTCAATGGGCCAGGAAAGATAAACCTTATCGCCGTACAGAAAATTTTGATTGGCTTCAAGGGAACTGATGACGTTTTGCACGCGGGCCACCACGTGCTGCCGCTCACCGATTTTGGCTTTGTAGCGGGTATCGGTGCCGATGAAGATAGCTTCTTCCAGCATAGCGGGAACCCCCACCCCCTCAAGCGGCGGCTGGCGATGCAGCGAAATCTTTTCGGGCCGGATGGCAACCGTCACCCGCTGGCTGCTGCTCACACCCTCGGTGGGGCGAGCCAAAACCGTGACACCCTGGCCCAGCGCAACGGTGGTTTTGACCGGGTCTACCTCCAGCACTTCGCCTTCCAAAAAGTTGGTTTCGCCGATGAAGTCGGCTACAAAGCGGTTGCGCGGGCGTTCATAAATTTCTTTGGGTGCGCCTACTTGCTGCACCACCCCCTCATTCATCACGGCAATGCGGTCCGACATGGTAATGGCTTCTTCTTGATCGTGGGTGACAAAAATAAAGGTGATGCCCACCTGGTGTTGCAGTTCTTTAAGTTCCAACTGCATGGCCTTGCGCAGCTTCAAATCCAGCGCGCTCAGGGGTTCATCCAGCAGCAGCACCTGGGGCCGGTTAACCAGGGCGCGGGCCAGGGCAATACGCTGCTGCTGGCCGCCGGAAAGCTGGCGCGGTTTGCGCTCAGCCAGTTGGGGCAGGCGCACCATCTCCAGAGCCTCTTTAACCCGGCTTTTAATCTCCGGGCGAGGCACTTTTTGCATTTCCAGGCCAAAGGCAATATTCTCAAAAACGGTCATATGGGGAAATAAAGCATAATTTTGAAAGACGGTGTTCACCGGGCGCTTGAAGGGGGGTGTATCGCCCATGGCCTTGCCCCGAATTTTGATGTCGCCTTCACTGGGCAGATCAAACCCGGCAATCATCCGCAGGCAGGTGGTTTTGCCGCAGCCGCTGGGGCCGAGGAGTGAAAAAAATTCGCCATCCTTAATTTCCAGGCAGACATTGTTGACGGCCACAAACTCGCCAAATCTTTTAACAACATTTACCAGCTCAACATCAAGGTTAGACATATAAAGTTTAACCCTTTCAGCGATTAGAGGATATTGGGTTTGTTGGACAAGAAGGCAAAGAACAGGGCAGCAGCGGGCCAGAGATGAGCCTGAAACCAGGCCAATACTGCGCTAGTATAACTAAAAGGGCGGGAACCGTCAACTTGGTTGGCAGGTAGGTGGTCTTTCCTAAAAAAGAGAGAGGCGCAGCCCTTCATCACGGGGCGTCTAAAGTCTCTCTTACTTTTCGCAGGAGCGTGCGGGGGGTAAAGGGTTTTTGCATAAAGAGCAGGTCCGCCTCCAAGACGCCGTGATGCACAATGGCGTCATCGGTATACCCCGACATGAACAGCACTTTTAGTTTCGGGTGTCCGGCCTTCAACTGCATTGCCAATTCACGTCCATTCATGCCGCCGGGCATGACCACATCGGTCAGCAGCAGGTGGATAGAATTTCTATGCTGCCGGTACAGGGCCAGGGCTTCGTCGCCATAAGCGGCTTCCAGCACGGTATAACCGCTTTGCTCCAGCACCTGGCGAGCCAGGGTGCGCACGTTCCTTTCATCTTCAACCAGCAGGATGGTTTCTGTGCCGCCTGGCTGCTCCAGCCAGCTCCGCTGTTCGGTGGGGTCAGGCTGCACCTGGTCTAACCGGGGTAGGTAGATTTTAAAAGTAGTGCCATGCCCCACCTCGCTGTAAACCTGGATATCGCCATTGCTCTGCTTAACAATCCCGTAGACGGTAGACAACCCCAGCCCGGTACCCTTACCCTGCTCCTTGGTGGTAAAGAACGGCTCAAAGATACGGCTTTGGGTGATGGCATCCATGCCGGCGCCCGTATCGCTGACCGCCAGGAGAACATACGCGCCCGGCTGCACGCCGATGTGCCCCTGGGTGTAAGTTTCATCCAGCTCAACATTGGCCGTCTCCAGGATGATTTTCCCGCCCTGGGGCATAGCATCGCGGGCATTGATGACCAGGTTTACGATGATCTGCTCCATTTGCCCCGGGTCAATTTTTACCTGGCCTAACTGGGGGTCTGTTGTGGTAAGCAGGTCAATATCTTCGCCGATCAAGCGCCGCAGCATCTTCTCTGTGTTGGTCACGATATCATTGAGGTTTAGCACCTTGGGCTGGAGGATTTGCTTGCGGCTAAAGGCCAGCAATTGGTGGGTTAAACCGGCCGCCCGCTCGCCGGCCTTCAAAATTTCGTTGGCGTAATGGCGAAGGGGGTCAAACTCACTTAAAGCTCCTTCCAATAGCTCGCTGTAACCGATGATAACGACCAGTAGGTTATTAAAATCATGCGCCACCCCGCCCGACAGCCGGCCCATCGCTTCCATCTTTTGGGCCTGGTGGTACTGTTCTTCCAGTTGCAGTTCTCGGGTTACATCGCGCTGCACGCTCACAAAGTTAACAACAGTTCCATTTTCATTGTAGACAGGGGTCACGGTGGCATCCTCGGTATACCGGGCCCCATCTTTGCGGACGTTGGTGAAGCGGCCTCGCCACACCCGTCCGGCCCGGAGGGTGGCCCACATTTCTTCGTAAAATTCGGCCGGTAGAGCGTTGTCGCCTCCCAAAAAACTGGGGTGTTTACCCAGGGCTTCGGCCCGGCTGTAGCCGCTGATATGCTCAAAGGCCGGGTTAACGTATTGAATTAAGCCCTCGGTATCGGTAATAATTACGCTCTCCGCCGCCTGCTCAATGGCGGTGCTCAAACGCTGCTGCATCTCGGTTAAGCGGATGCGGGCCAGCGCCCCGGCCACCTGGTCGGCCACGCTCCAGGCCAGGTTTATCTCCTCGCCCGAAAATTGGCGTGGTTCAAGAAACTCCAGGCTCAGAGTGCCAATTACCTCGCCGCTGATGCGCAGCGGCAGAATCAAGAGAGAGGCAATACCCAGCCGGTGCAGCAGTGCATGAAAGGGCGCCAGGCGCGCATCGTTTTGAACTTCGGTCACAACCAGCGGGCCTTCGTGCTTAAGCACCTGTTGGATGGAGAAATTCTGCAAGGTGGGCAAATTGGAACCCAGGTCGCTGGGGCAGCCGGCGGCTCGATACTCGGCCACGACCGTGGCCGTTGTTTTTTCCGGGTTCAGCAGCGTGGCCGTAGTTTGGGCAGTTTGGAAAGCCGTGGCCAGTTCCCGGCAGGCAATCTCTAACAGCGTCTCTGCTTCCATATTGGCGGCGCAGGCGGCGGCCACCTGGTTGAGCAGGGCCAGCTCCTGGTTGCGGCGGCGAATTTCTGCCTCGGCTTGCCGCCGCGCCGTCACATCCTGGATGATGGCAATAAAATATTGGGGCTGGCCCGCTGGATCACGCACCAGCGAAACCATTAAATTAACCCAAATAACTTTTCCTTCTTTATGGATATACCGCTTCTCCCTGGTGTAGGTTTGAATCTCACCGGCCAATGTCCGGCGGATGTACTCGCGGTCGGCCTCTATGTCGTCGGGGTGGGTAATATCGCTGTAGGTGCGCTGCTGCAATTCTGCGGCGGTATAGCCGACCATATCACATAGTTTTTGGTTAACTCGCAGCCAGCGCCCATCGGGTGCAGCGTGAGCTATACCCACAAAGGCCTGGTCAAAAGTGGCCCGGAAATGTTCGGCGCTTTCGCGCAGCTCTTGTTCAATCCGCTTGCGCTCGGTGATATCCCGGCTAATGCCAACCAATCCCACCACCTGGCCCTGCTGATCTCGCAAGGGTACTTGCGTGGTTAAAAGCCAGCCGCTGTGCCCATTAGTGTTGAATAAAGGCTCTTCGTGATCAATGATGGGCTGGCCGGAGCGAATCACCGCCTGTTCATTGGCTACATATTGCGCGGCTATCTCAGATGAGTAAAAATCAAAATCGGTCTTGCCAACCAGTTGTTCCGGCCCATTGACCCCCATCGCACGGGCCACGGCCAGATTGCCGGTAATAAAGCGGCCTTCGGTGTCTTTCAGATAGATATGATCGGGCAGATTATCAATTAAGGTGCGCAGCCGCTGCCGTTCTGTAGCCAGGGCTGCCTCGGCTTGTTTGCGCTCGGTGATGTCTATTACCGAGGCTAAAACAAAAGTTCCGGCGGCAGTGGTTAAGGGGCTGAGGCCAATTTCAACCGGCGCCTGGCTGCCATCGCGGCGCAAGCCAAACAGGTCGCGCCCGGCGCCCATGGGCCGGGCGGTAGGCGCAGCGGCAAAAGCAGCCCGGTCGCGGTGATGCTGTGCCCGAAACGCCGCCGGCACCAGCAGTTCGATGGACTGCCCCAGCAGCTCTTGCCGGCTGTAACCAAATAATTTTTCAGCCTGGGTGTTGACCAGGGCAATCTGTCCCTGTTGGTTTACCAGGATAAAGGCGTTAGGGGCAGCTTCTACCACGGCCTGAAACTGGGCTTCGGCCCGCTGACGCTCGATGGCGTAGCGAATGGCCCGCGCCAGCCCAAAACCATCAACCTGCCCTTTGACCAGGTAATCCTGCGCGCCGGCCTGCAAAGCTTTGAGGCCCAACTCCTCATCGGCCAGGCCGGTAAGCACCACTATGGCGGTGTGGGGAGCCTGTTCCCGAATTTTAACCAACGTATCCAACCCCTGGCTGTCGGGCAGCCCCAGGTCTACCAGAATCACCTCAAAGAAATTCTGGCGCAAACAGTCCAGGGCGTTAGCCAGCCGTTCCGTTTGCTGCAGCTTAAAGTGGGCAGCCGGAACCTGACTCAGGGCTTCTTCTAACAGCAGCGCATCCGTTGGATTATCTTCAACCAGAAGGACATGAATGGATTGAGAACTCATTATACACCTCTCGGCGGCAAGGTGACTACGCCGAACCAAAAATGATCAATGGCTCGTACCACCTCAATAAAGCTGGCAAAATCTACCGGTTTGGCGATGTAGCAGTTGGCATGCAGGCCATAAGCTTTGAGCACATCCTCTTCGGCATGGGAGGTGGTTAAGATTACCACCGGGATGAGCTTCAGGTCCTCGTCGGCTTTTAACTCGGCCAGCACCTCCGGCCCACTTTTGCGGGGCAGGTTCCAATCCAGCAGAATCAGGTCGGGGCGGGCGGCCTGGCTGTGCCGGCCTTGACGGCGCAAATAAGATAACGCCTCCACCCCATCGGTCGCTATATGCAGACGGTGCAGCAGCTTGGCCTGGGCAAACGCCTCTTGCGTAATGAGCACATCGCTGGGGCTGTCTTCAACCAGCAAAATTTCAATAGATTTGGGTAATTTATCTGAACTCAATAATAACGGCTCCTTATAGATAAATCAGCTAAACATCGGACACCATTTTGGCGGGCCGGGCTACCGTGCCGCCGCAGACCGGACGTGGGAACCCGGCCCGCTAGTTTTCGGATAGGTACTAAGTATACCTATTTTATTCCATAGTCTGTCAATTCTGTGTAATCATCTGTGCGTGGTAACGTAAAATAAAAGGTTGACCCCCGGCCCGGTTCTGACTCAACCCAAATGCGCCCGCCGTGGCGCTCGACAATTTTTTTGCACAGGGCCAGGCCGATGCCGGTGCCGGGATATTCCTGGCGTGTGTGCAGCCGTTGAAAAACGCCAAAGATTCGTTCAAAATATTGGGCTTCCATGCCGATGCCGTTATCGCGCACCGAAACCAGGTACTCGCCCTCTTTTGGGGTGACCGAAAGGTGAATGGCGGGCGGTTCAGCGCCCCGAAACTTGACGGCATTGGCGATGAGGTTTTGAAAGAGCTGGATCAGTTGAGTCCGGTCGGCCATGACCGTGGGTAGCGGGTCCAGGGTCAGGCTGGCCTGGCTCTCGGCCAGGGCGACGGCCAGATTGGCCTGGACAACGGCCAATACTTCGGCGCAGTTGGTGGGCTGAAACTCCTGGCCGCGCCGGCCGACGCGAGAAAAAGCCAGCAGGTCGTTGATCAAGGTTTGCATGCGGCTGGCTCCTTCAACCGCATGCCTGATATACTCGTCGGCGCGGGCATCAAGCCGGCCCTGATAGCGCTGCTGCAAAAGCTGGAGCATGCCGGCCACGGCCCGCAGCGGCTCTTGCAGATCATGCGAGGCGACATAGGCAAACTGTTCCAGGTCGGCATTGGAGCGGCTCAGTTCTGCCATCATCCGGTGCAGGTCGGCTTCGGCCTGCTTGCGGGCGGTAATATCCTGGCTGGTTCCGTAAGCCAAAGTGGGCCGGCGGCTGGGGCCTTCTCCCTCAAAGATAACCCGCGCGTGCGAGGCCAGCCAGCGCACGGCGCCGTTGGGGAGGATAATGCGGTACTCTATAGCATTACGACCCTCACCGGCCGGGTCCAGGGCAGCCGCAGTTGCCTGCTGTAAGCGAGCCAGGTCGGCGGGGTGGACAATCTTGAGCATATGGCCAAAGGAGACGGCGGCGGTATCAAACCCGTACTGAGCCTGGGCGCGGGCGTCAAGATAGAAGGTGTTGGCGGCTACATCGTGCCGCCAGATGCCCAGGTCGGCGGCTTCGTGGGCCAGGCGCAGCCACTCTTCGCTCTCACGCAGCCTGGCCTCGGCCAGTTTGCGGTCGGTAATGTCAAGGATGAGCGCCAGTAGATGTTCTTCGCTGTTGAGGTCAATCACCTCAGCCGAGAGCAGTACCTGGCGCAGTTGGCCTGATTTGGTTTGAAAGGCGGTTTCGTAGTTACGAAGCGCCCCCTGCTGTTGAAGCCGCTGCATCAATTCGGCGCGTTCGGCCGGAGGGAGCAGGTTTAACTCGGTTGTTCGGCGGTTGATTAACTCGGCATGGCTGTATCCAAAGAAGTGGGTGTAACTTTCATTGACATCAATGATGCAGTTATCGGCCAGACGGATCAGGATGAGGGCGGCCGGGCTGGACTGAAAGGCTTTGGCAAAACGCTCTTCGGATTGGCGCAGGGCTGCTTCGGCCTGTTTGCGCTCGGTGATGTCGGTGTGGGTACCCAGCATGCGCAGGGGCCGGCCCTGGCTGTCCCAGGCCACAATTTTGCCCAGGGAGAGAATCCACTTCCAATCACCCCACTGAGTGCGCTGGCGAAATTCAACCGCATAAACCGGCAGTTGGCCCTGGATATAAGCGCGGTAGATTGTCCCCACCCGTTGGTGGTCGTCGGGGTGCAGCCGCTCCAGCCAGCGGGCGTTGGTTTCGTGGAAAGTGGCCGGATCATACCCCAGCATGCTGGCATATTCGGGGCTAACCTGGGCCTCGCCGGTTTGAACATTCAAATCATAAAGCCCCTGGTTGGCGGCCATGAGGGCCAGCCGCAGCCGCTCTTCGCTCTCGCGCAGCGCCTCCAAAGCCTGTTTGCGTTCAGTGATCACTTCTGAAAACAAGATGATGCCGCCTATTTTATCATCCTGCTCGTACCAGGGGTGGATTTCCCAGCGTATCCAGTCCAATGTACCGTCTTGCCGGGGAAATGGGTCTTCGGCGCATTTTTCAATCGCGCCGGCCAGGCAGCGCCGGTGGATATCTTTCCAGTGTTCGGGGATTTCTGGGAAGACCTCGTAATGGGAGCGCCCGACCAGATTTTGCTCCTTGAGCCGGTAATCGGCCTGGAAGCGGCGGCTGGCGGCCAGGTAAACCATATTGCGGTCAAACATGGCAATGGCTGCCGGGGCATATTCAACAAAGAGCTTGAAAGTGCGCTGGCTCCTTTGGAGCCGCTCCTCAAGCTGCTTGCGCTCGGTGATGTCGCGGATAATCCCCATGACAGCAGGCCGGCCTTGATACCGAATTCGGCTGGCCCGCAAATCAATCCAGAGCGACGCTTCACCGCCGTTGCACAACATGCGAACCTCGTAATGTTTGGGCGGCTCAACCTCTTGGGTGGTGCGCTGAGTAAAACGCTCTGTCCACAACGGCAAAAATTCCGGGGCAATCACCGCTTCAAAGGGCAGGCCGATAAAGGCTTCGGGAGTGTACTTTAGCATGGCCGGCGCGGCCGCATTGGCAAAGACAAAGTGATAATCCTGAGCCACAAACACGCCATCGGCCATGGACTCCAGCAGGGTGCGGTACTTCTCTTCGCTCTCGCGCAGAGCTTCTTCAGCTTGCTGGCGCTCGGTAATATCGTGAACAATGGAGTAGAGCAGCGACCTGCCCTTAAACTTCACCGGGCCGCTGTAAACCTCAACCTGGCGCACTTCACCGCTGGCCAGGCGGTGTGGAAAGAAAAATAGATAGCGTTGTTCTTGTTTGGCCCGCTCCATTTCGACCAGGACTTGGGCGGGAGTGAGCTGGTTGATGTCGCTAATTTTTAGGCTGGTTATTTGGGTATGCGTGTAGCCGTAAAAGGCGCAGGCGGCGGGGTTAGCGTCAACAATATCACCGGTCGCGGAATCAATCACGAGCATGATCGAATGATTATTTTGGAACAGGCTGCGGTAACGCTGCTCGCTCTCGCTCAGGGCAGCCGTATAACGCCGGATCAACCAGTACAGCAGCAAGCTAGTCAGGACAATATAGCCCAAACCTTTGAGGATGTTGAGCGTAAGCAGAGGGGCCGGCGCACCGGTGACGGCGGCGGCCAGTTGGTCGGAGAAGATAATCCACAACGTCCCGGCCAATAAGTACAGCCCAACAATGCGGAGAGGACCCCAACCTGACGGGTCAGAGGTAAAGGTAAATGGATGGTCATTCATCGCCGGTCTCCGGGTAGGGCGGCTAAGGTTGGTATGTATGTATGATAAAACATTCTTAGCAGGTTGGCTATCCGTAGTTTCACCGAGTTTAGCTCAAAAGACACCTGAGAAGAAGCTAAGGGTATCTGCTATTAGCAGTAAAAGAAAAGCGCTTGTTTACAATTTTTATAAAATCGTCTAAAATAATCCTCGCTCTGGAGCATAGGGAGGATGGCAACGGTTTGGAAGTTAATTTAACCCTTCACGGCATCTTGCGAGATTATTTGCCCCGCCAGGCTAAAGGCAAAACCAGGCTAACGCTGCCCGAAGGGGCCAGCATCAGCGATGTGGTGCAGTTGCTTAAGATTAAGCATACGGTCTCGGCGGCCGTGGCCGGGGTTCAGGTTGAAAACAGTTATGTGCTCCATGAGGGCGATGATTTGCAAATGTTCCGCCCCATCGGCGGAGGTGCGTAAGGCGCACACCGTATTTCCTCATTCATTATAACTCAAATTTTAGTCTTTATGTTATTTTTTTTCAAAGGAGAAAACTATGCCGCTGGGATACAATGGGAAAATTCTACATGTTAACCTTACGACCGGTGAGTTGAGCGTAGAAGAGCCGCCGGAGAGTTTTTATCGTAAATATATGGGCGGCAGCGCCTTGAATATGCACTATTTGCTGCGCGACATGCCGGCCGGGGCCGACCCGCTGGGGCCGGATAATATCCTGGCCCTCTCGGTGGGGGTCACCACCGGCGCGCCGGTTTCCGGCCAAAGTCGCATGACGGCCACCGCCAAAAGCCCGCTGACCGGGGCCATTGGCGACGCCCAGTGCGGCGGCTTCTTTCCGGCAGAGATGAAATTTGCCGGTTTCGATGCCTTTATTATCAAAGGTAAAGCGCCCAGGCCGGTTTATTTGTGGGTTAATGACGGTAAATATGAACTGCGCGACGCCGGCCACCTGTGGGGCAAAATCACCGGCGAGGTTGAGGCTATCCTCAAGCAAGAGTTGGGCGACGACCAGATTGAAGTGGCCCAGGTTGGCCCGGCCGGTGAGCGTGGGGTGCGCTTTTCGGCCATCATCAATATGAGCAACCGGGCCAATGGCCGCACCGGCATGGGCGCGGTAATGGGCAGCAAAAACCTCAAGGCGGTGGTGGTGCGCGGCAAAGAAGGCAAAAAGCGGTACAGTGTGGCTCACAAAAAGGCGGTCAATGACCTGGCCCGGCTGGGAGCCAAAATGTTCCCCACCTCCGACGTGGCCGGGCTGGGCAAATACGGCACCGCCGAAACCACCGGCGTGCAGAATGGGGTCGGCATGCTGCCAACCTATAACTTTAACAGCGGCGTTTTTGCAGGCTGGGAAAAAATTGACGGCCCCACCATGTATGACACCATCCTGCTGGGGGCCAATGAGGATAAGCAGGATTTGAAGGGACGGGATACCTGCTATAGCTGCACCGTGCGCTGCAAGCGGGTGGTTGAAATTAAAGAAGGCCCCTACCCGGTTGACCCGCATTACGGCGGCCCGGAGTACGAGACCACCTCTACCTTTGGCAACTACTGCGGCATTGATGACCTGGCGGCGATTGCTTACGCCAACCAACTGTGCAACCAATACGGTATGGACACCATCTCCTGCGGGGCTACCATCGCCTGGGCCATGGAGTGCTTTGAAAATGGCCTGATTAATACGGCTGATACCGGCGGCGTCGATCTGAAATTTGGCAAGGCCGAGGCCATGGTCAAAATGACTGAGTTGATCGCCAGGGGTGAAGGCTTTGGTCAAATTCTTGGGCTGGGTTCAGCCGCCGCCGCTAAAGCCATCGGGCGCGGCACGGAGGAGTTTCTCATTACCAGTAAAGGGCAAGAAGCGCCGGCCCACATGCCTCAAATGAAGCGCACGCTGGCCCTGATTTACGCCGTCAACCCCTTTGGGGCCGACCACCAAAGCAGCGAGCACGACCCGGTGTATGAGGACAATGTGGCTTACCCCGACCGGCTGGGCGCGTTGAAGTTGACCGAGGCGCAGCCGGTGCGCTCGCTCACCCCGGAAAAAGTGCGCTTTGCCCGCGAAACTCAATATTTTTACAGCCTGATGGACAGCGTCAACGTGTGCC
>CAZDMM010000115.1:3614-13708 GCA_964505845.1 uncultured Caldilineaceae bacterium | reverse complement strand
ATGGGATTGAATTGGGTGAGATTAACTATTCCGACGATGCCGCACATGGGGGTGTCCTAGGCTGCGGGTTGGGGGGCGCGCTCTGCCAGGGCCTGCTGCCGCAGCACCGACTTAAGGATTTTGCCGTTTTCATTCAGCGGCAGATTCTTTAAAATCACCACCTCATGCGGAACCATGTGCAGGGCCATGCCCTGCCGGCAATGGGCAATGATGGCCTCCGGGGTCAGGGCCGAGTCGGTGCGCAAGGTGACATAGACTCTAATGGCTTCGCCCCGGACCAGGTCGGGTAAACCAACGGCTGCCGCCGCCACCACTTCTGGCAGATCAAGCACCCCGGCTTCGATCTCGTGGCTGCTTACCCGGTGTCCGTATGATTTAATAAAATCATCTTTGCGGTCTACAATGTAAATAAAGCCGTCCTCATCCACCGTGGCTAAATCACCGGTGTATAAGGCTCCCTCCTTGAATTTTTGGGCGGTGATTTCCGGCTCATCTAAATAACCAGGTGAAATGTTGTCTCCACGGGCCACTATTTCACCCACCTGGCCCGGCTTAACCGCCAGCCCGGCTTCATCCACCACTTGCAGGGTTACACCGGGGATGCCCCGCCCGATGGAGCCTAGCTTGGTTTCCAGCATTTCAGGCGGCAGGTAAGAAAGCCGGGCCGTGGCCTCGGTTTGGCCGTACATAATATATAGCCGGGCCTGCGGCGTGGCCGCTTGTAATTCTTTAATCAATACATCCGGCAATTTGCCGCCGGCCTGCTGGATTTTGCGCAGCGATTTAAATTTTCGGTGCGGGAAGGAGGTGTTTCTGAGCAGGGTTTGGTACACCGAAGGGACGCCGGCCAGGCCGGTACAGGCGTGGCTCTCAAGGGCGTCCAGCACCACTTCGGGATAGAGAAAACGGCTTAAAACAACCGATCCGCCGGCCCGCAGGTGGGTATGGAGCAAGGAGGTTCCAAAACAATAGTGAAAGGGCAAAACTGCCATGATGCGATCGGCCGGGGTCAATTCCAGATACTCAACGATGGAGGTCGTGTTGGCCTGGATGTTACGGTGAGTCAGGCGCACCACCCTGGGCCGGGCCGTGGTGCCGGAGGTAAAGAGGAACACGGCATCCCGGTGTTCATCATGAGCACTTGGCAGAGTCTCCCACGACGCCATGCCCAGTTGCTTAAAGCTGTCCTCAAAAATCACCGTTAAATCTTGAGCCAGACTGTTGGATACATGTTGATAATAACGCCGCTCGATGCAAAGGGTCTGGCATTGGGCAAATTTTCGCCGATTTTCTAACTCGGTGGGCGTTAAGGTGACCGGAAAGGGGACGGCTATGGCGCCCAGCTTAAGGATAGCCAGATAACTGGCTACCCAAAACAGTGAGTTTGCGCCCAGTAAGCCCACCCTATCTGCCGGTTTGACGCCCTTGGCCAGCAGCTCCTGGGCCACACATGCTGTGGCCTGCTTCAGGTCCAAGTAGCTATACTTTTCATTCCCGGCAATGAGGGCCAGATGATGATCAGCCCCTTGTAAAAGGTAATCGGTCGTATTCATAGGATAAAATAGCCAAACTACCCCAGCTTTTTGACGCTGGCAGCAGGAAAATGACTAGGCCGGCACGGCCAGATGACGTTGAATGTAATGACCCAGTTTATTCACCGAGTCAAAATTGTCCGGGGTTAGATCCCTATCCGCAACCGCCAAACCAAAGGTTTCTTCAATAAATACGACCAGTTCCATGATGCCCAGCGAGTCCACAATACCCTCTTCCAGAAACGAAGCGTCATCGCTGTACTTAAAGCCCTTATCGCTAAACAGCAGGTTTTTGGCAATGTATTGTCGGATTTGGTTTTTGATTTCCACGATTTAACCTCCCTAGGATATTGTATCGGTAAGAGCTTGAGGCCAGGAGCTAACCGCAAAGTGAAGCCGTGGCCCTGAAAAACTCTAACTATCATTAATTAAATCGTAAATAAATTAGAAATTTACGAATATATTACATGAAAAAAGTTAGAAAAAAGTTTGGCTGCCGTCTGGGGTTAAGGCTGTCGCCCCAAAAAAAGAGCCACCAGACATAACTGATGGCTCTGATTGGGTTTAACTTTTTGACTCAAGCCGCGCCGGGGATTTGTTGTTTAGAGGTAGCGAACCTCAACCTGGTCAGGGGCAGATTCGCGGCGCGCTTCGATCCGGTAAGGTAAATTGCCAACACTAAACTGCCGGGCAATAAAGCGCTGAATGGGTTGGTGCTGGCTGCTCTTAAAATCTAGTTGCAACTGCTGGCCGGCGGCGTCGTACAAAGCGCAGTGCTGCACCGGAACCTTGGCTAACTCACCCAACATCTGGCTAAGGTAGGTAGGCAAACCCACTCTGGACACGTAATGATCTCGAATCTCGTTGAGGGTGGCAATAATGATGTGGTTGGGCGGAAAACCGGCTTTAAGGCAGTGCTCGCGGCTTTTTAATACATCACGGATTTCTTTTGCGCCAAAAACACTGTAATCTACTTCCAGGTCAAATGTGATATTTTTAGGAGCAGCTTTCTTGGAGGGGATAAAGGTATAAGAAGCTGCCCCTTTTTCATCTAGACCAACTGGCATTGTCACCTCTTGATTACAGGATAAATAATTAAACCTGCCAACGCATAACAATAAGGCTGTGTTATTTAGGACTCCGCACCGAGCCGGGTTGCCAGGGAAAAAGGAAAGGCTGAGAAGAATGTGCGTTGGGGCGCACGAGTATTTTGAGGAGGATTACAATCACTTAAACTACAATTCAAGGTCCACTGAGGCCATGATAGCATGCTTCACTGCTCATGGCAATAAGCAGCGAGTACCAGCCGGGGCATGCTCAAAGCCTCACCCTCCCGAAGGCGGTTTTATCTGAGCTTCCAGGAAGAAATTAGTGGGGAATCTCGGCAATAGCCGCCTGATAAATCGTCTCAAGTTTGGCGGCAATCACCCGCCAGTCGTGCTCTGTTTCTACATAGCGCCGGCCGGCCTGTCCAACCTGCCGGGCCAGCGGCTGATTGGACAGGAGCCTGACCACCGCCTGGGCCATGTCGGCCGGGGTTTCGGCCACCAGGGCCTCTTGTCCGGCCTGAATCTGTAGGGCCGAAACAGCCTGCGGTGTGCTGATAACCGGGGTGGCCATGGCCATGGCTTCCAAAACCTTATTCTGAATGCCTACCCCATAGCGCATGGGGGAGATAGCCACCGTAGCCTGGGCTAGGTAGGGCCGCAGGTCGGGCACGGTGCCGGTCACCGTAATGCGGGGGTCAGACGTCAGAGCCAGGAGTTTAGGGGTGGGGTCCTTACCGGCAATTACCAAACGGGCCTGGGGAAGCTGCTGCCAGACCAGGGGCATCACCTGGGTGGCTAAATCAAGGGCCGCGGCCACATTGGCGTGATAGCTCATTTTGCCGCTAAAAACCAGGGTAGCCGGCTCGCGGGCCACATCCGGCGGCTTAAAGTAATCCAAATCAACCCCATTGGGCACTACCACCAGGCGCTGCTGGTCTGTCCCGGCCGCAAGCCGGGCCAACGCCTCTTTATCGTGGGGCGAGGTCACCAGGACTCGCCTGAAGCGGCTTAAAAACTGTCCTTCATAGCGGCGCGTCCGGGCTAAATCTAGCTGGGCTAATAAACGGCTGCGCCAGGTGGGGCCTGCTTGCTGCACTCGCTCAAACAGCAGCGTGATCGAGTCAACCGAGTCAAACACCACCGGCAGCTTGGTGATGCCCCAGCCTAACTCGGCCCCTCGCAGGTGTTCAAGATGGACTATATCAAACTGCCCGGTTGTTACCGTTTGCCGGATGAGGGCGGCCATTTCCGGCGAGCGTGAATAAGCAGCCTGAAATGGCGTTGAACTGGGGATCGCTTTGAGTCCATTCCACAGGGTGCGCCAGCGGGGTAAAGGCGCTGTGTGAACCTGGCGGCACCATTGGCGCAAGGTGGTGAGGCTGCCGGTATCTTCTTTAGGGGGTTCTAAGGCCAATAAGGTAATTTTGTGGCCCCGTTCGGCCAGAAATTTGATAAAATTGTAGGGCCGTACCCGGATGAGCGACGGAAAATAAGGCGCAATGAACAAAATGTTAAGCGAGGTCATGCTCTTATTAAACGCGAAAAAAATGTGAATCAGCTAGGGAAAATGCATGAAAACGGTTAGAAAAAAGTTAAGTTCAACCGGCTGCGGTGGCCGCTGTAAAATTTGGGCTGAGCCAGGCCGGGGTCGTTCTAACCTAAATATATAATTTCAAACCAAATTCAAACGATTTCCGACTATAATTAATAAGAAACACTACCTTTGCACTTTTTAAATAGAACGCAGATAAACGCAGATTTGCGCAGAGAAATTTAGAAAAAATCTGCGAAAATCAGTCAAATCTGCGTCATCTGCGTACCATTTTTAGCTGGTCATGAAAAGTGCAAACATAGTGTAAGAAAATTCGGTAAGAGAATTTTATCCAAAATCGGGCAAGCCCTGTAGAATATATCATCAAAAGGACAAACCTTTAGGTATGGATATTAAAAGTTCTGATTTTGTTGTTGGCGGGGCCTTGCCGCCAGCCTCTCCTACCTATGTCAAGCGTCCGGCCGATGATGAATTGCTCAATTCAATTCTGGCTGGCCGTTTTTGTTATATATTTACCCCTCATGACCTGGGTAAATCAAGCCTGATGCTGCGCGCCGATGGGCAATTACAGCAGCAAGGAATCAGCACGGCTATTGTTGATGTTAGCGGCCTGGGGCTTGAGGTTACGGTTGACCAGTTATACCTGTGGCTGATCAAGCGCCTAAAGTTTCAATTAAAACTTTCCGCTGACCCGGACCGCTGGTGGGTTGAGCGAGCTTCTGTTAACGTCACACAGCGCTTTGTAAAGTTTCTCCACGATGTCGTGCTGGCCGAAGTCCAGACGCCGCTGGTTATTTTTGTTGACGGCATCAATCACGGTTTAAATCCGGCTTTCTTGGGCAGCCTCCTGGCGGCCATTGAAACTATTTATAAGGCCCGCACCGGTGATACCGTTTACCACCGCCTGAATTTTGTGCTGCTTGGGGTGGCCAATCCGGCCCATTTAAACAAAGATTCCAGGCGTGCATTGTTTGAGCTTGCCCAAAAAATAGAACTGCATGACTTTACCCTGGATCAAGTCCAGGTATTCCGCCAAAGTTTGTGCGCGGTTGGGGGTGAACAGGGAGAGGCTGTCTTTGCTCGTATCCTCCATTGGACTGGCGGCCACCCTTACCTCACCCAGAAACTCTGCGCTAATGTGCTTAAAATGTGGGATGGGTACTGGAATGATGAACGTGTTGATGGGCTGGTCGCCCGATTGTTCCATTCCACCGCAGCCCACAATGAGCCTCACCTGCAACATGTCAAAGATGAACTGAGCGCCAACCCCCGGCGGCGTAAGGTATTGAGCCTTTATCGCCAGGTTTATGCCGGGAAACAACTCCCTGCGAATACCCAATCGCTCGACCAGAGCTGGCTCAAGCTGCTTGGCCTGGTCCGGGTAGAGGATGGTTTTTTAAAGGTCCGTAACGAAATCTACCGTCTGGTTTTCAATCGAGACTGGATCAAGGCCAATTCACCCACCCGCTGGTTTGGCTACGCCGCCGTCATCTTGGCGTTGCTGCTCCTGATGCTGGTTGGAGGTTTTGGTTTCTTCATCCAACAGCAAAGACAACGCATGGTTGAGGCGCAGGTATATGTAGACAACTTCAAGAACGCCGACAGCCCGGCCAAACGTCTCACCAGTCTGGCGGAATTATTCAATATCTCCGGCTTTGAGGCTGAGGCCCGGCGGCTCTTCTTTGAGGAGCTTGACCCGGCAGACCAGCAGGCCCTGTTTGAGCTTGCCGACCCCCAGCCGGCCGGCCAGCAGTTGGTCACGGTCATCAGGGGCTTATACACAGACCCGCACCTGGCAGACAGCGCCCAAAGCAATGCCCTGCTTGAGGCTATGGCCCAAGCCCTGGGTAAACTCAAAGATTCATCCTCTCTGGGGGCGATTGAATTGCAGTTAGAAGTAACCCAATGGCGGAAGGGGCGAGATTATTACCATACCTCAGATCAGTACCAGCAGGCTGTTAGTGCCTACAACATTGCCATCAAGATGAACGATAGCAATCCGGGCACTTACTTTGACCGGGGGCTGGCCTATGCCGCTTTGGGTAAACAAAGCCAGGCGTTGGCCGACTTTGTCATGGTGATACAATTGAATGAAGGTTGGCAGCCCCAGGTGCAGCAAGCCCTGCAGAGCAACAATCAATTGTACCTGGCCTTGTGGAACGAGCCGGGTTCGTATCAGGTTTTGGTAGCCCTGGCGCCGTCGCCAACCTCCACCTTAACCCCGACCAACACCCCCACGCCAACCGATACCCCCACCCCCACCGGAACCCCCACCCCCACCTCCACGCAAACTCCTCAGCCAATCACCCCCACCCCTACCGTAACGCCTACCCTGACGCATACTCCTACGCCCGCTGTCTCCAACTCCCCCGCTACCCCAACGCCGACCCCCGGTATACCGGCAGGGACCTTTACCTTACTGGCCCCTTTATCATCGGATGACCCCACCTATGGGCAAACCACCTTTGAGTGGCAGTGGTCTGGCCCCTTGCCGCCCGAATTTGGCTTTGAAGTGCGGGTATGGCGCGAGGGATCACCCCCCACCGGAGTGCATAATGCCGTTTTAGACAATCAGAACGGCACTGTGAAACGATTGGCAAACAATACTTATCAACTAACAACCGATATCAAGGATGCCTTTGGGGTAAAGGGGCAAAGTGGGTTGTATTTATGGACGGTTGCCCTGGTGCGCATCAGCCCCAAATATGTGGATGTAGGGATTCAAGCTTCCCCTGGTACCCTGCGATTTGCTGCTCCCGGCGGCGCCGGCGGCGGCAAAGATGGTGGAGGAGGTGGCGTTGGCATTGATTAGTGGTTACTTTTTACGTTAAACGTGGGGGAAGGTTGTAAATTTTGGAACCATTAGTGCTTGAAGCCGTAATCGTGTTGGCATCAATACCCTGGGCAGTGCAGTGGTTGGTGTTTGATCGTCCGGGGCGGCCAGTTTTTTTTAGTGGACCTTTAATCCTGTTAGCAGGCAGCGGTCTGGCTGGAATTTGGTCCGGTTATGACCCTGAGCTAAGTTGGCCTCCATTTTTAACCTTGTTAGGCAGTATCGTTCTCTTTTTTGCCATCACTTACCCCCGTATTTCACCCTGGTATATCAGCCGGGGATTGGTGATAACTGCGGCCATATTAGCCTTGTATTTTGTGAGCCAGTATGGTCATTTTGACTACCCACTTGAGGTGGGCAAACTGGCAGATTTGGGGAGGACGACCGGTTCGCTGCTGCCTGACCTGGTCTTTTTTACCCCGCACCCCAACGCCGTAGCCGGTTTTTTAGAAGGAACACTGCTCCTTGGGCTGGTACTGGCCTGGCAAGCCCGCGCTGCCGAGCGGGTTGTCTGGGGTTTGATAGTAATTTTGATAAGTTATGGACTGCTTATTTCTGGCTCGCGGGGAGCATGGCTTGGCCTCATCTTGTCGAGCGCCCTGTGGGGACTGCTGCTCATCCCAAAGCGAAGCGTGCGTTTGGGTGTGACGGGGACAAGCGTTGTCTTGGCGGCGCTGGTCATCGTTGTGCTGGTCTGGTTTACCCGGAGTGGATGGTCAATGCCCGGGACGGATACGCTCACCACGCGTTTGACGCTTTACCATAACAGCTTGCATCTATGGGGTGACTACCCCTTTACCGGTCTCGGTTTGGGAGATAGTTTTGCTCTGGCTTATTCACGTTACCAATTGCTCATTTACGTGCCGTTTTTATACTATGCGCACAATATATTCCTTTCCGTTGGGTTAGAATTTGGCTTGTTGGGTTTGGCGGCGCTGTTTTGGCTTCTCATCAGTTTTTATCATTTTGTATATCAGGTGGAGCAAACTGCATTAAAACCACCCTTGCTAAACCTTTTTCGGGCGGCCTGGTTGGGTGTAACCACCACTTTCTTCCATGACTTGATCGACTCCCCCCAATTTGCCGGTTCCGGGTGGCCTATGCCCATGATGTTGGCTGGCATGGGGCTGGTAGTTGCTGCCGGGCAAATGGCTTTTGCGGCCAGGAATACCCCAAACCGTCACCCCTCATTATCGCCCGGTCAACTCAGGATACGGATGATAGCTGTGGGCATGCTTCTCACCTTCCTTATCTCCCTGGCATTTTTTTGGCAGCCGCTGCTTGGGGCCTGGTATGCCAATTTAGGCGCAATTCACCACACCTGGGCCGAATTATCGCCTGGCTTGGAAGATAATCAGCGTGAAATAGAGACCCAACAGGCGATTACCTATTTTAACCAGGCCCTCAGTCTCGATCCGGCCCAACCCAGCGCTCATTGGCGGTTGGGGCTGATCGCCCTGAATCACCAAGATTTTGAGGGCGCCATCAATCACCTGGAGCAAGCCAACCGGTATAGACCTGGAGATCAGGCAATTTTAAAGGCCCTGGGTTTTGCCTACCTGTGGACCGGCCAGGTTGAGCGCGCCTTTGAGCTGTTGCAGCAGCGGGATGATCGCGCTGAAGTGATAGAGGAACTTGACTCGTGGTGGAGCTGGTCGTGGGCGCAGCAGGGACGCAAGGATTTATCCGGCTACGCAGCCGCAATGGCCCGGCGGCTGGCCGCAGTACCGTAAGGCTCCTTCTTCAATCCGTTTCGTGCTGGATTCGCTGTAATTCGCTCTCAAGCTGCAGCCGAAAGCGCTGGCTGGCGACAATGGGAACCGTAAGGTTGAAGCTATCAATCTTGCGGTTGATTTTTTGCAGCGCCGTCTCAAATTGGGCAACGGCGCTGCGCCAGGCCGGCGCCGCTGCTGGTTGTTCCTGATACGCCTGCCAGGCCCGGCGCAACTGCTGCCGGGCTGCCTCAATCTCTCGGCGAATCTCTTTGTCCCGTTCAATCCACTCCGGGGCCACCCCATTGTTTTGCAGCAGGTTAAAAGCCAACTCCTGGCCTGGGTCAAGGTAGGGGTTGGCGGCAAAAGCCAGGGGTTTGCCCTTGCCCCGCAGATGATCAAACTCGCCGTTAGCCATCGCTTCTTGGATGCGCTGCTCAATCAGGTCGGCCCGCTCCTGGGCTTTTTGAGCCGGGGTAGGGCGCTTTTGGGCCTCTTCTGGGAGCTGGTGCTCCTCCAAATCCCACTTGAGCTGGTGTAATCGCTTTTGCCGTTGTTCTTGTTTAGACTCTGCCATGCTTAACCTGGCTTTCAGGAGGATTGGATAAGGTTGGTGGCATCCTTACCCGTAATCAAACGCGCCCCCCGTTTGCGGGTAAAGTAATTCCAGGCCCACTGAAACATCACCAAAACCCGGTTATCAAACTCAATCAGATACAAAATATGGATAAAAACCCAAATCAACCAGGCCGGAAAACCGGCAAATTTCAAGAAGCCTAAATCGGCTACGGCGGCGTTGCGCCCAATAACGGCCAGGTTGCCTCGATTCTGGTAATGAAAAGGTGGCAAGGTTTGGCCCTTGAGCCGGCCCTGAATCAATTGGGCCACATACCGCCCCTGCTGCATGGCCACCTGCGCCACGCCGGGCAGCGGTTTGTCGCCCTGGTGAGAAAAGTTAGCCAGGTCGCCAATAACAAAGATATTGGGGTGGTCTTTTAAGCTGAGATCAGGCTCAACCAGCACCCGCCCGGCCCGATCCAGGGCCGCCCCGGCCCGCTGCGCCAGAATTTGCCCCATGCGGCTGGCCTGCATGCCTGCGGCCCACAACACCGTTTGCGCCCGAATCTGCTCCGGCGGGCCATCACCCCGGCGCACCGTAATCACGCCCTCTTGAATATCGGTGACGATTGTTTTAGTTTGCACCGTGGCCCCTAACTTGACCAGGGCCGTCTCTGCTTTGGCCGACAGCTCCGCCGGATAAGTCGGCAAAATTCGGTCCACCCCTTCCACCAGCAGAATCCTGGCGGTGGCGGGGTCAATGGCGCGGAAGTCATGCTTGAGCGTGCCGCGGGCCAGTTCGGCCAGCGCGCCGGCCAATTCTACCCCTGTGGGGCCTCCTCCCACGATGACAAAGGT
>CAZDMM010000115.1:0-3604 GCA_964505845.1 uncultured Caldilineaceae bacterium | reverse complement strand
ATCCGGGTCCGGCTCGCGCTCGGCCGCCTCAAAGGCCAGCAAAATCCGCCGCCGAATCTCGGTAGCGTCTTCCACTGTTTTCAGGCCGGGCGCAGCCTGCGCCCACTCCTCGTGCCCAAAATAATGGTGGCTCACCCCCGTCGCCACAATTAAAAAATCGTACCTGAGCTGACCGTCTCGCAGCCGCACCAGGCGCTCTTGGGGGTCAAGGTAAATGGCCTCGGCGATGAAAACCCGCACATTTTTTTGCTGGCTCAACACCGCCCGCAGCGGTGAGCCGATGTCGCCCGGCGAGAGTCCCCCGGTGGCCACCTGGTACAACAAAGGTTGAAAGAGGTGAAAATTGCGCCGGTCAAGCAGGGTAACTTGCACCGGGGTGCGCTTTAAAGCTTTGGCCGCGTACAATCCCCCAAAACCACCGCCAATAATTACCACCTGATGCTGTTCGGTCATGCCAAACCTCTCATAGAATTTCACACCTTACCTTTTAAGATTTGCCCCGGTAATTCTAGCTACGCTCGGCCTCGTCGCCAAAACAACCGGGACGTTTTCTATTGCCTGAGATTTGTGGGTTGCTGTTCTGATTGGGGTGGATTTGCAGCCCTCAATGCTGCAAGGCGATTTCCCCGGCCAATGCCTGTACTGCCGCCATCACCCCGGCCTCGTCCACAGTGAGCAATTGGTGATTCCGCATCACCGGGCGACCTTGGATCAACACCGTAGACACGTCATCCCGGCCCACCGCATAAACCAGGTGAGAGTAAATATCGTAGCGGGGCGTCAGGTGAGGGCGATTCAGGTCAATCAAAATGAGGTCGGCCTCTTTGCCGGGCCTCACAGAGCCGATTTTGTCGCCCAAACCTAACGCCTGGGCTGCGTCACAGGTAGCCATTTTAACCACTTCTCGCGCCGAAAGCACCGTAGGGTTTTGCTGCACCCCCTTGTGCAGCACCGCCGCTAGGCGCATGGCCAGCCACATATCCAGATCATTGCCGCTGACCGGCCCATCCGTGCCGATAGCGGTGCGCACCCCGGCCTGCCGCATCTGCGGCAGCGGGGCCACCCCGGAACCCAACTTGAGGTTAGAGAGCGGGCAGTGGGCCACGATGGTTTGCCGTTGGGCCAGCAGCTCTATCTCATCCGGGGAGAGGTGGACGCAGTGAGCCAGCACGGTGCGCTCGGTCAGCATGCCCAACCCATCCAGGTGACGGGGCGGGCTTTGCCCATACCGCTCGCCGATGGTTTTGACCTCGACGGCGGTTTCTGAGGCGTGAGTGGAGAGAAAGACCCCAAACTCAGCGGCCAGGGCCTGGGCTTCCTTTAGATATTGGGGTGAGACGGTATAGGCGCTGTGAGGGGTCACGCAGGGGATAATCAGGGAGTCGCCCCGGTACTGCTGCAAAAATTCCCGGCCGCGGGCGGTGCGCTGCTGCACCGGGATGTTATCCGGCTCGGCAAAATCAAAATAAACCGGCCCGGTCATCAGCCGGAAGCCGATTTCTTTTGCCACCTGCGCCCCCACCTCTGGATACCAGAACATATCCAGGGCCATCGTCGTGCCGCCCCGGATCATCTCGGCCTGGGCTAACTGCGCCCCCAGCCGCACCGTGTCGGGCCGGAGAAATCTTCGCTCGGCCACCCACAGCCGCTCCAGCCAGGGTTCCAGGGCCAAATCATCCACCAGCCCGCGGAACAGGCTGTCGGCGCCGTGCGTATGGGTATTGATCAGGCCGGGCATGACCAATTGGCCGGCGGCGTCAATAATTTCGACGCCTGCCTTCGCGTATTGAGTGGCTATCTCAACCGTCGGGCCAACTGCGGCAATCTGTGTTCCGCGAACAGCCACGGCCCCATCTTCCAACACCATCAGATCCTCGCCCATGGTAACGACAAGGCCGTGTACAATGAGTTTATCGGCGGGCGGTATAGTTTCCATCAATTAAAATTAGTAGGGTGTGTCGCCCCCATCCACGTTGATGGCCTGTCCCCGAATGATGGCAGCCTGCTCCGACAGCAGAAAAGCCACCACCCGCCCCACCTCAACCGGCTGCACGTGGCGGTTCATCTGGTGCGGTTTCATCGTTTTGACCAGCTCGTGCGGGTCGCCGCCGATGCGCTGCGTCACCCACTGAGCCACGCCCAGCAGCATGGGCGTATCCACCCCACCGGGGCAAACGGCGTTGACATTGATGTTGTGCTCGGCCCACTCCAGCGAGAGGGAACGGGTCAAGTTGATGACCGCTGCTTTGCTGGCGTTGTAAGCCGCCATATTGCGATAACCGACCTTGCCGGCATTAGAGGCGATGTTGACAATGGCTCCGCCGCCGCCCTGAGCCATCATCTGTTTGGCCGCTAACTGGCAGCACACAAACAAACCTTGCACGTTGACCTCAAAGTGAAAGGCCCAATCCTGCTCGCTGATGTCCAGGGCGGAGTCCATTTTGACCACCCCGGCATTGTTAACCCAGCCATCCAGCCGGCCAAAAGCAGCCACCGTTTCTCTAATCGCTTCGGCCATCACCTGGGCATCCAGCACATCCGCAATCAGGGGCAGGGCGCGCCGGCCCATAGTCTCAACCAGCCTGGCCGTTGCTTGCACCGGCTCCAGCTTCAGATCACTGACCACCACGTGCCCACCCGCCTCCGCCACCGCCTGGGCAATCCCTCGCCCCATACCCTGGCCTGCGCCGGTTACAAAAATCACTTTATCTTTGAGTAGCATTGTATCTCCTTGAGATTGGTAATTGGTTATTACCACTTGCCATTTACCGATCTCTAATCTCTAATAAATCTGCCTGGTCATAACCCCGCCATCCACCCGCAGATTGGCCCCGGTAATCCAGCGGGCGGCGGGCGAGGCCAAAAAGAGACAGGCGTCGCCGATATCTTCGGGCCGGCCCAACCGCCCCAGCGGCGAGGCCTTGAGAAAGCGGTTGACCCCGTCCGGCCAAGCTTCCTCGATGCCTTCTCGCCAAATCAGCCCCGGTGAGACGGTGTTGACCCGGATGCCATACGACCCCAACTCATTGGCGACGGAGGCCGAATACTGAATCGTGCCGCCTTTGGCCGCGTTATAATGGCTGTGCATCGGGGCCGGATTTTCGCCCTCAATGGAGGCGATGTTGACGATAGCCCCTCCTTCGCCTTGCGCAATCATCTGCCGGGCCGCCGCCTGGGTGCAGAGGAAGGTGCTGCGCAAATTAGAGTCGAGTACCGTATCCCAATCGGCCTCGGTCATCTCCAGCAGTGAGTGGAGCGGATACAACCCGGCATTGTTGACCAGCACATCCAGCCGGCCAAAGCGCTCCACCGTCTGGCGGATAAGCCGCTCAACCTCCACTTTTTGAGTCACATCGGCCTGAATGGCTATTGCCTGGCCGCCGGCCGCCTGGATTTGTTCCACCACCGCGGCCGCACCCACCGCGCTGGAGCGATAATTTACCACCACCGCCGCCCCGGCCTGTCCAAAGCGCAGGGCAATGCCTGTCCCCAGGCCGCTGCCGCTGCCGGTAATGATGGCAACTTTGCCGGTAAAGTCGAGTAGATTTTTGGGTGAAGGGATGTTCATAATTTTTATTCCCCGCTGCGAATATCTTTGATAACT
>CAZDMM010000114.1:0-13725 GCA_964505845.1 uncultured Caldilineaceae bacterium | reverse complement strand
CCCGGTTGCAGGTTTGCTTCCATATATAGGTTGACGTAAGCAGTATAAAACACTTCGGGGATGGCGGCGGCCTGCTCATAGCTCCAGCCGGCCGGAATCGAGATGAGCATGGGGGCCGGCACGTTGACCTGCTCGGCATAACCGCCGCCGGTCAGCAGGGCGCACACCCGGTCGCCCACCTGCCAGCCGCTGACATTAGCTCCTACAGCGGCAATCACGCCCGCTATTTCCAACCCCAAAATAGGCGATGCACCTGGCGGCGGGGGATAGTTGCCGGCTCGTTGGGCCAGGTCGGCCCGGTTCAGGGCGGTGGCGTACACGTCTACCAGCACCTCGTCGGCGCTGTAGGCCGGCGCAGGGACTTCTTTCCAGGCCAGGGGTTTATGGTCTTGATCGGTTTGAACAACAATCGCTTTCATGATTACCTCGTCTTTGACTGGACTGCTCGGGTAGCCACCTGAGCTTAGGCAGTTACAAATAATTGTATCGTTTTTGTGTCACTAATTGTATCACTCAGTGACACCACAGAACAACAAAGGTGTGGTTTAATAGTCTCAATGAAGCAGCAGGAGCAGCGCCACCAGCAACCACATACCCAGAACCCTGAACCGGCTCCGGCCTGGCGGGTGCTGGCTGAGTTTAGCTTGAGCAGCGCCCTGGGGCTAGAAGCAGCCCTGGCGCAAGTGGCCGCCGTCGGCCGTGAGGTGAATTTGCCGGCGGCCTGCCGTGAGCGGCTGGCCCAGGCTGTGACCAAAGCTTTTCAGTCTTTTAAAACAGATGTCTCCCAGGAGCAGCCGGACCAGCGCCTTGATATTCGGATTTTAAGCATGGCCGCCATTGCCGCTGCCGATCTACTGCCACAGGAGCAAGGGTGGGGTTTCTTTTTAGTTGAGAAGAGCGCCAAAAATAACCAGGTGCGCCAGGCTTATCAAGAAATTGATCTGTTTTTGTATCTTGAAGGAGGAGACAATGATGACCAGGCAGTTGTTTAAGACCAATATTCGCTATGGCGACAATGGGAGCATTATCCTTGATCTTGAAGGTGAACTCACCGCACCCGCCCAGGAACTGTTATATACTACTTACGCCGAAATAGAAAAGCAAAATCCGCAGACGGTGCTGCTTAACTTTAGCGGCATCACTTATCTCAATAGCACCGGCATTGCGATGATCATCAACCTGCTGATGCGAGCGCGCCGCTCCAACATAACCTTGATGGCCTATGGACTCAGCCGCCACTACACCGAACTGTTCCAGTTGGCCGGCCTGACCTCGGTGCTGCCGATACTCTCAGAACAGCCGGCGACCCTGATGCCGGTGATGCCTAACTAACCTCATCCGCCAGGTTAAAGATACGCCGGGGCCAACAACCTGGCCGTCAACTGGTCAAAGCTGCTGTTTTGAACCTGCTGCCGGATGGCTTCGAGGCGGGCCGGGGGCAGGCGCGGCTCAAGGTCAGCCCGCAGGCGCTCGGCCCGCGCCCTGGTTTCTGGGCTGCTGGAAGGGTACTGGCCGGCAAATAGTAACAACTCCAGCGCCGCCTCAAGTTTCTGACGACCCGCCTGCACATGGGCCAGGCCCACCAGGGCTTCCAGGGCCAGCGGCAGGGTTTGCGCGGCGCTGGCAGTTTTAAGGCCCTCTATAAAATAATGCTGCGCCTGGTCGCCCTTACCCAAAGCCAGGGCAACCTCTCCCAGGCTGTTTAGCGCCCGCGCCTGGCCCCAGCGTTCCCCAGTTTCTGCAAACAAGGTCAGGCTTTCATGGAAAAAGTAGCGGGCTTCGTCATACTCGGCCTGGGCCAGGGCGATCAACCCCAGGTGACTCAAGGCTGTGCCGATGCCCCAGCGGTCGCCAATAACGCCGGCCAGGCTCAGGCTTTCGTCCAAGAGCTGCTGCGCCTGGCCGTACTCCTTTAACGCCAGCATTACCATGCCCAAGAAACTGAGGCTAAACATCAAACCGCGCGGGTCGCCCACCTCACGCCAGGCGGTTAAGCTTTGGCGCAGCCAGTTTTGAGCCGCCGGATAATCACCCTCGGTATAGGCCACTACCCCAATTTGGCCCAGGCAAAAGGCCAGACTCCAGCCCCCGGCGCTGTTCTGGTAAAGGGCCAAACTTTGGTGGAGCAACTGCCAGGCAGTGGGGTAGCTGCCGATGACCCACTCGGTCATGCCCAGATACATCAGGGTATCGGCCAGGGCCTGCGGCTGGTTCAAGGGCTGGAGCAGGGCCAGGCTGCGCTGCAATAGCTCCTGGGCCAGGGCTGACTCCCCGGTACGAAAGCAGAAATAACCCCGGTGAGTTAACATTTGGGCCAGCGCCAGGGTATACACCGGGTTGGATGGGTCAGCCTGGCCGGCCTGGCTCACCACCTCGACCGCACGCCGGAAAACGGCGGCCCCTTCCAGCAGCCAGCCCTTCAAATCATAAAACCAGCTTAAACAGCGAGCCGCCCCGGCCAGTTCGGCCGGTATGGGCTGGGCCAGCGCCCATTCCCAGGCGGCCCGGATGTTATCAACTTCCGCGCTCAATTCGGCCAGCACCGCCCTTTGCTGGGCGCTTTTCAAAGCAGCTTCTTGCTGCTGCAGCCATTGAAGGTAATAGCGGCTGTGGCCCTGCCGGGCGGCTTCGGCCTCGGCCGGGTCTTGCTGCAAATAAGCCTGGGCGTACTGGCGCACAAACTCATGCAAGCTGTACCGGCCTGTCCCGGCCCGCTGCACTAACGATTTATCCACCAACGCCGACAGCACGGGCAGCGAAGCGCCGGCTACCCGCTCGGCTGCCTCCCGCCGGAAAACCTCTTGAAAGACGGCCAGGCGGCGCATAACTTGTTTTTCCAGGGGGGAGAGCAGCCCCCAGGAATACTCAAAGACGGCCCGCAGGCTGCGGTGGCGTTCTGGCAGATTGTGGGCGGGGGTGGCTAAAAAGTCAAGGCTCTGTTCAAGCTCACCGGCAATTTCTGGCAGCGACAGCAGCCGCACCCACGAGGCCGCCAGTTCTAGCCCTAAAGGGATCCCGGCCAGCAGTTGGCAAATGCGCACCAGGGCCGGCCGGTCTGCCTCGGTCAGCTCAAAATCATGTTTGATGCGGCGGGCGCTGTGGCTAAACAAAGCTACGGAGCTGTATTGGTCCAGCTTTTTGGCCTGGCTGAGGGATGGGGTTGGCAAGCCGTGCAGTTCAACCACCCACTCACCCTGAAGATTGAGCCGTTCACGGGAAGTGACCAGTAGTTTGGTCTGGGGCGCTTGAGCTAAAATATCGCCCAGCAAAGCGAAACCAGGCTGAAGATTGGGCAGGTCTGCGCCCAATAAATGCTCAAAGTTGTCTAAAACCAGTAAGGTTGATTTTTGGCCCAGGTAAGTAAGCAACTGCGCCTGGGGATTGGTTGAACCGTAAAAGGTAAATCCAATAGCATTGGCGATGGCCGAGGCGATAAATTCGGGTGAATTGAGCGAGGCCAGCGGCACAAAGTAGACCCCATCCCTAAAATCGCCCTGTTGGGCCAGGGCTGCGGCCAGGGCCAGCCGGGTTTTGCCAATACCGCCCGGCCCAATCAGGGTTAGCATGCGACATTCCTGGCTCTGCAGCAGCCGGGTGATGTTAGCCAGTTCGTGTTCGCGGCCCAGCAGGGGGGTGAGGGGGATAGGGAGGGAGGAGCGGGAATGGAGGGCTGGAGGGCTGGAGGAAAGGTCAACGTTCAATGTTCCAACATTTAACGTTTCAACATTAAGGTGGTCGGTGCGGGCAGCTTTGAGAAAGGCGGGTCGCTCGGCCGGCGGAATTTGCAGGCAGTTGGCCAGGGCTTCGGCTGTTTCCCGTGAGGGGCGGCGCTCGTCGGCTTCAATTTTGCGGATAGCCGAAACTGAACAGTGAGCGCACCGGGCCAGCGCTTCCTGGGTTAAGTCTAAAGCTCGGCGCCGTTGCCGCAGCCAGAGTCCAAAGGAAGGGGTGTCCATACCTGCTTTTTTGTTTCCTGCTTGTAGAGGCTGGTGCGTGTGGCGTGTTCTGTTTATTGATGTATTACGGAACACGCTGCACGAGCCTGTGTCACTGCCTGGGCTGCTAAATGACTCCACCATTAAGCCAGGCTATTGTATAATTCAAATCAGTGTACATCAATACGGTTTGAATACAAATTACCGAGGAAACGCATGTCAGCTTTTTTATGGGATGCCGCTTACTACAACTTTTTCTGCTTTGTGGTATTGGTTGCAATGCCGCTGGCCTTTATAGGGGTGGGGCGCTTGTTGAAGTGGCTGGCGCGTCGCCTGGTTGGCAAGGGAAGCGTTAGCACTGCGCCAAGTTCCGGCCCGGCTGCCCCGGCCTGGCCACGCTGGCGGCGCAGCGGCGGATGGTTACTGGCGGCGGGGTTGGTGTTTGTGGCCGGTACTTTGCTGTATGAGGTGAAGCCGCTGTGGCTGGCTCCCCCGCATCGAGAGCAAACGCTGCTGCTCTACCTGCCCTTCAAATTGGTCTGGCTGCCCTTTGTTTTTTTGGCTTTGCGTCCGGTGGTAAAGCGCCGTAGTCTCATCATCGCCTGGATTATTTACCTGGCGGTGTGGTCGGGGCTGACCGCTTATTTTGGCTCTCCTAAAACCGCCGACGAACTGGTCTACGGCAGTATGTTAGGCCGCCCCACCTGTGGCTCTGCCGGCGCCGAGTACCGGTGCGAGTTAAAGATCCTCTCATCCGACAGCGACGCGACGACCGTTTATCGCTATCGTTACCAATTGCTTGAAGGCACACCCTTTATGGTGCAACTGGGGCTGGAGGTTAGCCAGGTCAAACCGAAACCCTCTGATTTTGAGGCCCACTACCACTGGGCCGAAGCCGCCTTGCCGCCGCCCGATCACTACGAATACACCATCCACCTGGGGCCTGGCTCACAGGGGCAGATTGAGTTTATCCCCGACTACCGCAACGAGGGCGTCCCGGTGTGGCAGGAGTCTTTTACCCTCACCGGGTCAGAGTTAGAGAGCTTGTATAATTTGATTGCGGCTAAGGGGTTGTTGGCGGGGCCGGAACCGCCGGGTGCGGAGCCGCCTCCCGGCAGCAGCGTCCACCGCCTGGAAGTTGTCGCCGCCGGCCGGCGGGTGACGCTGGTGGGTGAGGCCGGCAACCTCACCGAAATCTATGCTCTGGTCGAGTCGCTGGTGCCGCCACAGGTGTGGGCTAAACTCAAGGCCCGGCAGGAGCAGTACCGGCAGGATTATTGAAGCAGGGCCAGGCTGATGGCCGTCTCCAGCGGCATGCCCTGGCCTTCGGCCCAGGCTTCTGTATCCACCGCCTCTTTTAACCAGCCTTGCACGGCAGACAGGTAGAGCGGGTCGGTAGTGTTAAAAGAGACGCCCAGCCTGTCGCGCAAAGCGGCTGCAGCCGACCACAGGCGTATGGCCCGCTGACGGTCTCCCTGGTCTGCAGCCAGCACGGCCAGCTCTTGCAAACACTCGGCTATTTCCATTTGATGGCCCAAGCGGTGAAAGCGGCGCAGAGCTTCTTGAAAACGCCAGGCGGCCAGCGCCAAATTACCCTCAAACAAGGCCAGCCGGCCCAGGGCATTGAGGCACAAAGCTACCCCACGCCAATGCGGCACAGACTCAAGCAGCCGTAAGCCCTCTTCCAGGTAAGCGGCAGCGGCTTGATAATAGCCAAAATCAACATGCAAGCGGCCGGCGCTGTAAAGCGACAGGCCAATCTTTGAGGCGTCTCCACCCCGGCGTAAGATTGACAGGCTTTCTTCATAATAAGTTTTGGCCGCTGTGAAGTCGCCGCTAAACCAGGCGATATCCCCCAGGGAGTCCAGGGCGTTAGCCAGGCCCGGCTCATCGGCCAACTGCCGAAAGAGAGCCGCGCTCTCTTGTAAAATGCTCATAGCCCGCGAGAGGTCGCCCAACTGCCAGACCAGCCAGGCAAACATGCTCAGGGCATGCGCGCGCACAGAGGGTGAAACCAGGTGGCCGGCCAGCGTCACGTGCTCTAGCCAGCGGTATCCCTCGCGCAAGTGACCCCGCCCGTGCCAATACCGGTCCAGGGCCGAAGCCAGTTGCAGACCTTGTTCCAGCCGCTGCGGCGGCGCTCCCGGCCCAAAGGCCCAGGCCAGAGCCGCCCGAATATTGTCGTGTTCCTGCTCCAGGCGGTTGTACCAGTCGGCCTGCTGCGGCCCCAGAAACTGCACCTCGGCCTCCTGGCCTAACGCCACAAAGTAAGCCAGGTGGCGGCTGCGGCCCTCTTCCTCTTGCCCCCAACTTTTCAGTTTATCCCAGGCATACTGCCGGATCAACTCGTGCAGTTGATAGCGGCCTGCCCCCACCGGCTGCAAGAGCGACCGGCTCTCCAGTCTGGCCAGCAAGGTTAGCCCGGCCCCGGCCACCTGCTCGGCGGCTTCACGCCGAAACCCACCCCGAAAGACGGACAACTGCTGCAAGGCTTGCTGCTCATCCCGGCTTAGAAGCTGCCAGGAGTGATCAAACACCGCCCGCAGGCTGCGATGCCGCTCCGGGACATCACGGGCAGAACTGGTCAAAAAATCCAGGCTGGCTTCGATTTCCCGCACAATCTCGGTGCAGGAGAGCACCCGTACCCAGGCGGCGGCCAGTTCAATCCCCAGGGGCAGTCCTTGCAGCAGGCGGCACAGGCGGGCCACCGCCGCTTGATCCTCCGGGGTCAAATAGAAATCTGTCTTGACTCGCCTGGCCCGCTCTACAAACAAGGCTACGGCGCTGTAGCCGGCCAGGTCGGTGGCTCCATCCGGGGGCGGGGTGGGCAGACCCGGCACCTCAAACACCCACTCGCCCGGCAGATTTAACCGCTCGCGGGATGTGACCAGCAGTTTGACCCCCGGCGCCTGGCTTAAGATGTCGGCCAGCAGACTCAGGCCGGCCTCGTTCTCTGAGACCGGGCCGGGTAAAAGCTGCTCAAAGTTATCCAGGGCCAGCAGCAGCGACTTATCGCGCAGGTGGTGCAGCAGTTGGCGGTGGGGGTCGGTGAGGCCGTGAAAGGTAAAGCCGATAGCGTTGGCAATGGTCGGGGCGATGAATTCGGCGGCGCTGACCGGGGCCAGGGGCACAAAATAAGCGCCCTGGGCAAAGACGAGGCGCTGCTGCGCCGTTAGCTCCAGGGCCAGCCGGGTTTTCCCGATGCCGCCCGGCCCGCTCAGGGTCAGCAGGCGGCAATCAGGCTGGCTTAAGAGCCGGGTCAGGGCAGCCAGGTCATGCTCACGCCCCAGCAGGGGAGTAAGGGGCGTGGGGAGGAGGGCAGAGCCGGAAGGTTGGAGGGCCGGAAGGCTGGAGGAGAGGTCGGCGTTCAGCGGTTTGACCTTCTGCAGATGGTCAACATTCAAGTCGGCGCGGGCCACTTTGAGGAAGGTAAGCCGGTCTTCCGGGGCAATGCTCAGACACTCGGCCAGGAGTTCGGCCAATTGGCGCGAGGGACGGCGTTCATCGTCCTCAATTTTGCGCAAGGCCGAAACCGAGCAGCCGGCGCACTCGGCCAGCCTCTCCCTGGTCAAGTCCAGCGCCTTGCGCCGCTGCCGCAGCCAGAGTCCAAAGGAGGGGGTGTCCATACCTGCTTTCTTGTTTCCTGTTTGTAGAGGCTGGTGCATGTTCCCTTTATTGAGGCACTATGGAACACGCCACACAGGTTTGTGTCACTTTTGGGGTCGGTAACGGTAACGCAAAGTGACCCCAAAAAACGACGAATCTATTGTATAATTCAAATCAGTGTACGTCAAACCGGTTTGAATGCCCATCTGCTCATCGAATAACAGGTTTGGCTAATTGAGCCACCCGGCTAAACCTGACAGAACTGGTCGGGCAGAGCTGTCAGGTTTAGCCAACATAAGCCGAAAGGATTATTGTACTATGGAACTTATCATATCCTGGTTGGTTATTCCGCTGCTTGTGCTGTTTGTTACCGGCCCGGTGGCCGCCAGTGTTTTTGTGGCCCTGTTTGCCAAGAACCAACGGCCCTGGCTGGCTATCTTTTGGGTGGGGCTTGGCGCTGCGGCCGTGCTGGTGGGCATTTACATCAGCCACACCTTTGGCAATTTCTTTCCCGGCCCCGGCTGTTTTATTTCACTGCTCACCCCGCTGATGGTCATCATGACTATCCTGTTCCTTCGTTTTCGAGCCAGACGGCTCTACCAGGCTATCGGCGACGATAAGCCTCGCCGGCGCTGGCTTACCGCCGGGATGGCCCTGATCCCCTTATTGCAGCTATCAGCCCCCGTCATCAGTTTTGGCTACGGCCTCACCTGCGAGCTGGCGAACCGGGAGCTGGCCCGGCCGATCATCGCCGCGCTGGAGCAGTACAAAAGCGACACCGGCGGCTACCTCCCGGTGGACAGCCCCGATCAGTCAGCCCAGCGAGACCTGACATTTTTGGTACCGGATTACCTGGCCTCCATTCCGCCGCGCGCCTGCACCATTGCCTGGCTCGACCCTCCCAAGTCGGCGTCACGGCTTGAGGATGATTGGAGCCTGTACCTGTGCGCCCGCAGCCCTGGCCGCGAGGTGCTGCTAATGGGGCCGATCATCGGCAGCGATTCCCAGCAGACTTACAACCTACAGACCGGTAATTGGTCCAGGGGCAACTGGCTAGATGGCTTTTGTAACTTCAAATAAGCGGTAGCCGCACCCGCATAAAGAAATGAGGCGCCTGCATTTAAATAAGCCTCCAAGCTGTGGTACACTTAGAACTTATCAGAAAACTGGCGGGCCAGGCGTGGGAGCCTGGCGCTCCCTATTTTGTTGAAACGAGCAGGCGCTTCTTTATGAGCAAATCGGCCGGGTATTACAAACTGCGCCAGGCTTTGGCTGAAACAGGCTGCCCTTTGTGCCGTTTGCTGGCCGAAGCGGCCGATCATTACGTGCAGGCCGTCTTGTGGGAGCTGGTCAATGACATCGAATCCCGCCAAAAGCTGCGCCGGTCGTTGGGCTACTGCGGCCCGCATACCTGGCTGCTGGTGCGGCATGGGGCCGCCCTGGGCAGCGCCATCATGCTGAAAGATATGCTCGATACCCTGCTGAGGCTGGTTGAGCCTGACCCAGGCGAGGCCGCCAACTCAACCGGCTTCTCACTGCGCCAGGTGTGGCAAAGCTTTAGCGCGGCTCAACCGCCGGCCAACACCGCCAAATTAACCAGCGCGTTGACCCCCCAACTGCCCTGCCCGGTGTGCGCCAATGTTGAAACCACCGCCGCCTATCTGCTGGAAGGGCTGCTCAAGCATCTCACCGGGCCGGATAACCTTTTAGAGATTTACCAACACTCCGATGGTCTATGCCTGGCTCATTTTCGGCTGGCCGTGGCCGGCGCCTCAAACGAGGCTGCTTTATCAGCCCTGCTGCAAGCGCAAACGGTGGTCTGGCAGCGTTTGAGCGCCCAATTGGGCGAGTTTATCCGTAAAAATGATTATCGCTTTCAAGGTGAGAGCTTTGGCGTGGAAGCCGACGCCTGGCTGCGGGCTGTGGAAGCCCTGGCCGGCGCGCCTCCGGCCAGGCCCAAAGCCCAATCTTGAGGGTGTGAGGCTGAACGGGCGGCATACCGCCCTTGAACCCGATTAGGGGGTATTTTCTAAGGAAAACCATGCCTTTACAACGGTTACCCCGCCGCCTGGCCTATGGGGTGCTAGCCCTGGCTTTAGGCTGGACCTTGTTCCCCCTCTGGTGGGCTTTGGTGCTGTCAATCAAACAGCCGCTTGACTTCTTTACCGCCAAGACCCTGCCGTTTATCCAATTCCAGCCCACCCTTGACCACTGGCGCGACGAGTGGCGCGATTTTGATGACCCGGCCGGCCTGGGGCATGGCCTGACCAACAGCCTGATTGTGGCCGGCGCGACCACCGGCCTGAGCCTGGCCTTGAGCAGCGTCGCGGCTTTGGGCCTGCTTTTGACCCGCCGCGCTCGCCGCCCCCTCTGGCCCTGGCTGCTGCTGTTTTTACTGCCGCGCCTGCTGCCGCCGGTCGTCACTGCCCTGCCTTTTGCCCTCTTTATGGCCTGGTTTGGCCTGCAAGACACCCTGCTGGCCTTGATTTTTGCTCACACCACCCTGACCCTGCCTCTGGCTATCCTGATTGTTTATCCCACCATGTCAGAACTGCCCCCCGAACTTCTGGATGCGGCCCTGGTAGACGGCTGCAGCCGCTTACAGGCCCTGCGGTGGGTGCTGCTCCCGCTGCTGGGGCCGGCCTTGTTGGCTGCGGGCGCGCTGTGCCTTGCCCAAAGCTGGAACGAGTTTCTCTACGCCCTGATGAATGTGCAGCAGCAAGCCCAAACAGCCCCGCTGGCCATAGCTTCCCTGTTAACTAAAGACGGGGTAGAATTTGAGTATGTAGGCAGCCACCTGCTGCTGGTGACTTTGCCGCCGCTGCTGTTAGCCCTGCTGGCCCAACACTACCTGGCGCGCGGCCTGTCGCTAGGCGCTGTAAAAGATATTGCAGTACCTCAACGGCGACAACCAGGCCGCCTTAAGCTTAAGTGATAATACCAAACCAACTGATGACTCCTACTTAAGTGTGAAGCCACTGGTAGGAGTCATTTTATTGTAGCAGAGTCAAACCTCAAACCTCCTGCCAGAAATTTCTGGTAGGAAGTTTTGTTTAGCCGCGATAGTGATTATCGGGCTAAGTACCTATTAAACATTATCGGGATTAAGGTGACAGGCACTTATCTGGCTTAAATCAGACCGTTTTGAGCCAAATATGCCTATTTTTAGCGTTCAGAAGTGCCTGTCACCTGGCTTTCGTCTTATTCCCGATAGAGTCTATTGTTTGGGCGATACAAAACCTGCCAGCCAATAGTAGATTTGGCTAATTGTCAAGTACAGTTTGTGATGAATTTGTAGTACAATAGAGATAGACATCTATTTGTAACAAGACCCGGTGTGATGGCCGGGTTGTAAGTGAGGGATTTATGATCAATGTACCACCCGTATCCAAAGGGATGTCATCTCATCCCTATACCGTGCCCAATCCGGGCAGTTTGCCGGTAAGCCTGCGGCCGGCTGCCGAACAAGCCCTGGCCGGCGGCGAGCCGGTTGACTTAATCTTTGTAGTCCCGGCCCAGGTTGCGCCCAGAGGCTGGTTTGGCTTTCGCCGTTTCCCGGAGCAGGCTCTGCTTTTTACCTCGCAGGGGGTGCTGCACGTGCAGGCTGGGCTTCCCCAGGCCACCTATCTGCCGGCGGCCGGCCTGTTGTACGCCCACCTGAGCCTGATCTTGCTATATGGCCGCCTGGAACTGGCCGGACTGGCCAACGGAGCCTTGACCCGCATTGTAGTTGAGTTTAACACGGTAGCCGAATGGCTCCTGGAGCCGGGGCTGCACCAATTGGTGCGCCTGGCCTGGGGTCAGGCGGCCGTCCCGGCGGAGGTTCAGGCCCCACCCGCCTCAGGCCAGCTAGACCGGCTGCCCATGAAGTTTGGCAACGGCCTGCGTTATCACGGCTTGCAGCCGGACGAGCGGCTGCTGGGCCTGGTCTTTCAGCCGGGCATCTGGAGGCAGTACCGGCGCTTCTTCCGGCAGCAGGTGGCCGCTACCACCCTGCTGGCCCTGACCGACCGCCAACTGATCATCCTGGAAGAAGATAAAAATGGGAAGCATGCCAACTACGGCTGGATTTTTACCTTTTGCCCGCTGGCAGGTGTGGCAGGAACGGAAGTGAAAGCGGCCGAAAGCTGGCAAGAGGTGCAGATACACCTGGAGCGAGAGGGCGTGGCCGTAGACCGCCAGGTAACGCTTGAGCCTGAAATGGCCCTGGCCTGGCAGGATTTATGGAATTCCTACGCCGCCGTTGAGCCGCCCTACGTTGTCTTGTAGCCGCTGCATCCCTATACCGCTGCCCTACGCCGCGGCATCCCTTATCACAATCAATCATCAGGAGGCTGGATGCTCCAATATCTCTGGATTGGCCTGGGTGGCTTCATCGGGGCCAATACACGCTATTTATTGCAGCAGTGGGCGGCTAACCGCTGGGGGGCCGACTTTCCCTACGGCACGCTGTTCATCAATGTCAGCGGTAGTTTCATCATTGGGCTGTTCTTAACCCTGGCTACCGGGCGGCTAAATTTGCCGCCGGACGCGCGGCTGTTTGTGGCGGTGGGCCTGCTGGGGGGATACACCACCTTTTCCTCATTTAGCTACGAAACCCTGCGGCTGCTGCAGCAGGGCTTGTGGTGGCCGGCGGCGCTTTACTTTTTTGGCAACACCGGGCTGGGCATGCTGGGCGTATTTTTGGGGGTGGTGCTGGCCCGGCTGCTAGAAGGAGGACAGTGATGGAGATTGTGGGCCTGGCTCAAAAAGTGACCATTTATATCGGAGAAAGCGACCGGTGGGGACGCAAGCCGCTCTACGCCGCCATTTTAGAACTGCTCAAACAAGAGGACTGCGCCGGGGCCACTGTGACCCGCGCCCTGGCCGGCTTTGGGGCGCACAGCCGCATCCATACCGCCAGCCTGGTTGACCTGTCATCTGACCTGCCGCTGATCATCGAGTGGGTGGATAACCCGGCCCGTATTGAGCGGGTCATGCCCAAACTGCGCGAGATGGTGATTGAAGGGCTGATTACCGTCCACCAGGTAGAAGTAACCACCTACAGCCACCGCCGCCTGCGAGAGCTGCCGGCCGAAGCCCCGGTGCGGGATGTGATGAGCCGCGAAGTCCACAAGGTGCAGGGGGATACCCCCCTGGCCCAGGCGGTAGAACTGCTGCTGGATAAGGTGTACCGCGCCCTGCCGGTGGTAGACCCGACGGATCGGGTCATCGGCATTTTAACCGACGGCGACCTGCTGAACAAAGCCGATTTATTAGCCATCAGCGCCCAACGAGAGCTAAACCAGGCGGAAATGGCCCAAGAACTGCACCGCTTGCGCCAAACCGGCCAGACGGTGGGGGAGTGTATGACGCCTAACCCGGTCACGGTAACGGATGAGACCACCGTTGCCCAGGCCGTTAAGGTGATGGTGGAACACAATATCAAGCGGCTGCCGGTGGTAGACGCCCAGAGCAAGCTGGTGGGCATGGTCAGCCGGATTGATGTGCTGCGGGCGCTGTCACAGCCGCCGGTGGCCGAATCGCCGCGTAAAAGCCCGCCGCCCGGCCAGCATGTGCGGGTGAGCGAGGTGATGATGACCCAGGTGCCGGCGGTTAGAGTCAATGCCTCTCTGAGCGCAATTGTGGATTTGCTGGTGAGCAGCGCCCAGCGCCGGGTGGTGGTGGTTGACGAGCAGCGCCGGGTGGTCGGCATCATCACCGACGGCGACCTCATCAAGCGGGCTACGGCTGAGGAGCGGGGCGGCATCGTCCAATCGCTTACCCGCCGCCTGCCGTTGGGCCAGGCCGAGTCCTTTCAACTGAGCCAGCGCACCGCCGCCCAGGTGATGACCGGCCAGGTGGTCACGGTGGGGCCGGACGCCTCGCTGTTGGAAGCCCTGCGCCTGCTGCTGCAGCACAAAATCAAGCGCCTGCCGGTGGTGGATGAAGCCGGGCAGTTGGTCGGACTGATAGGCCGGGGAGGTATTTTACAGGCATTGGGATAAGCCGAGAGCCTAAAGGTCTTTAAGACCTTTAGGCTCTGTCCTAAATGTTAGGTAAATATAGGAGGGCAGATTAATGCCGCGCTCCTGGGCAAATAGCCCCTCACCCTAACCCTCGCTTTGCCCTCCCTGTGGTCGTCCCAGTGGGAGAGGGGACTCTGGCCTGCTCCCCTCGCCCTTAGGGAGAGGGGACTCTGGCC
>CAZDMM010000113.1:0-13787 GCA_964505845.1 uncultured Caldilineaceae bacterium | reverse complement strand
GGGGGGGGGGGGGGGGGGGGGGGGGGGGGGGGGGGGGGGGGGGGGCCGGGGGGGGCGGGGGGGGGGCGGGGGGGGGGGGGGGGGGGGGGGGGGGGGGGGGGCCGTGTGGGTCCCAACCGGCGGCGGGGGTGGAACGGTGGGCGTGGCGGTTGCCTGAACAACGGCTGCCGGCGTGGGTGTGGCGGCCAGGGCTATTTGCTGCCCGTAGCGGTAGGCCATGATCCCTACCGCCGTTACCAGGCTGCTCAACAAGACTACCAGCAAGATTATCAAAACCGTCCGGGGAGTATTCACGTTTGCCCTTTATTTATGCCGTTTTTTCAACTCCGCCACTACCTCGGCCCAGCCGATATTCCGGCTTGCCAGCAGCACCAGGCTGTGGTAAATCAAATCGGCCATTTCTTCAACCAGGCGCTCGTCGGTTTGGGCCAGGGCTGCCACCACCACCTCGACGGCCTCTTCCCCGACTTTTTGGGCCGCTTTGGCCCGGTCGGCTAAAAGCTGGTTGGTGTAGGAGCCTTCTTTGGGGTGGGCCTGGCGATCGGCAATTAATTCAACCAGTTGGGTCAGAAAGTCGCTCATAAAATACCTGTAGCAGGGTTGCAAAGTAGCAAGCTTGCAGGGTGCAACTCTGTTACTCTGCTACCTTGCTACTCTGTTACTTTGCCATTTCAAACATCTCTTCTCGTTTTGGCCCCACCGAAACATACCGGATAGGCGTCCCGGCCAGGGCCTCGATCCGCTTTAGATATTGCTGGGCGGTGGCCGGTAAATCGGCCCAGGCGCGGGCGGAGGAAGTGGAGTTTTCCGGCCAGCCGGGCCAGCTTTCATAAATTGGCTCAACCGTTTCGTAGATGGGGGTATCGGGCACATTCTGGATAACGCTGCCGTTGGGCAGGCGGTAGCCGGTGCAGATTTTTAATTCCGGCAGCCCGTCTAAAACATCTAATTTGGTAATGGCTAAATCGGTAAAGCCGTTAAGATAGGCCACGTAATCCAGGGCGACCGCGTCAAACCAGCCGCAGCGGCGGGGACGCCCGGTGGTGGCGCCATACTCCCGGCCTTTTTGGCGTAACCATTGGGCGGTGTCGTTATCGCCCTGGTCGGTGGGCATGGGGCCGGCCCCCACCGCCGTGCTGTAGGCTTTGACCACGCCGATGACTCGGCTGATGGCCTGGGGCGGCAGGCCGGCTCCCACCGGGGCAAAAGTGGCGGTAGGGTTGGAGGATGTGACATACGGGTAAATGCCCCAATCCAGGTCACGCATGGCGGCCAGTTGGCCTTCTAGCAAGATGTTGGCGCCTTCCCGGTAAGCCCGGCGAATGAGCGGCAGGGAGTCAACCAGGCGCTCCTGGAGGCGACTGCCCCAGTCAAGGCACTGCTGGTAAAGTTCGGCCGGGTCCAACGGGGCATGGTTGAAATAAGCCAACTCCCGGTTGGCATGAGCCAGGGCCTGCTCCAGCCGGGATTTGAGCCAATCCGGGCGCAACAAATCGCCCAAACGCAGGCCGCGTCGCGCTCCCTTGTCGCTGTAGGCCGGGCCGATGCCGCGCTTGGTGGTGCCGAGCGCGCTTTTTTCAGAAGATTCCTGGATGCCGTCGAGCAGGCGATGGTAGGGTAAGAGCATGTGCGCTCGCTCAGAGACAAACAGGTTGGCGGTGTTGACTCCGGCGGCCTCTAACCCGGCCAGTTCTTCTAGCAGCACGGCCGGGTTGACCACGCAGCCGGCCCCAATGAGGCAGCGCACCTGGGGGTGAAAGATACCGGAGGGGATGAGGTGAAGTTTGAACTCGCCATGCTCATTGACGACCGTGTGGCCGGCGTTGTCGCCGCCCTGAAAACGAATGACCCAGTCCATCTCCCCGGCCAGGGCGTCTACAATCCGGCCCTTGCCTTCATCTCCCCACTGCGCGCCGACGACGGCGGTAACTGGCATGCTTTTCTCCTTGATTTGCTGGGATCTGCCTGAATTTTAGACTCAGAGGGAGCTTTCGTCAAACAGGCGCAGGGAAGCGGGTCTGTGTCAGAATTTAGGCTGCGGTATGTGATTCCGGCAGGCAGACCATCGTTTCTAAGAGATGGTCCAGGCTGGCCTGGGGGTCGGTGCAGAGGCCGGTGTGGACGGGTGAGCATTGGATAACGGTGCTGCGCGGGGCAACCAGCCAGTGAAACCGGTCGGCCTGGGGTAAAGCCGCTAACGGCCCGGCGGCCGGGTCGCCGGCGCACAACAGCGGGATGAGGGCGAGCTGCTGCTCTACCTGGGCCGGGTCAAGGGCCGGGTCAAGGGCTGCCAGCCGCCGCCCATTGAAGGCCAGGCGCGCCCCCAAAAAGCGGCGCGTCCGGCAAAAGAGGATGACCCCGGCGTTGATAAACTCTTCTCGTTCCACGCGGGGCACCACCCGGATCAGGGCATAATCAAAGGAGCTAGGCGCGGGCATGGATGGCTTCCTCCACAAACAGGCGCGGGGCCTGCAGCCGCTGCTGTAAATAGGCGCTGTAGGCGGCGCGCTGCTCGTCGTGGCTGGCAAAACTGGGTTCGGCGTCCAGCCAGGGGGCCGGAATGAGGGCGACCAACTGCTCGATCAGCTCTGGCGTCAGGCGGGCGCTCAGGGCGGCGTCGGCTGCCTCAAGCTGGCTGGCGTAGGGCAGCAAGACATGATTCTTAATGAGCGGGAAGCGGCTGCGGCTGCGGGCCAGGTAATCGCTCCAATCGTGATGAAAGTAAAAAGCCGCGCCGTGATCAATTAACCAGGGCTGCTGCTGCCACAGCAGGATGTTGATGTTGTGCGGGGTGCGGTCTACGTTGGTGATGTAGGCGTCAAACCAGACAATGGCCGAGGCCAGAGCCGGCTCCGGCGGGGTCAGGCGGGGGTCAAAAGCAAAGGCGCGGGGCAGATAGGCCATGGCCAGGTTCAGGCCGGGGCTGGCTTTGATCAAATCTTGAATTTCAGGGTCCGGTTCGGAGCGGGCCAGGATGGGATCAAGCTCTACCAGGACGATTTCTGGCACGGGCAGCCCCAACTCCCGGCCCATCTCACCGGCCAGCAGTTCGGCAATCAAGGCTTTGGGGCCTTGACCCGCACCGTGAAATTTTAAAACATAAAGCTGCTCGTCGTCGGCTTCGATGATGGCCGGCAGGGATCCTCCTTCGCGCAGAGGGGTAATATAACGCATGGCCGTAATGGTTTTAAGCATAACTCTTTCCTGAAGTGGGTACATCTTACCTTTAAATTATGCCGAAGAATGTCGGACAGCGCAATTGGAAGGGTAGAGGAATGGAGGCTCTACCGTTCACCAATTTTGAGACTCAAACCTCATAAATACCTTGCAAGGGAACGATAAACAAGGTAAAATTATTATAGTTGTTGCTGCCTCGTTTTTTACTGCTGTCCTGGCAGTTCAACCAGCCCTGTACGATCCCCTTTTTAATTTCTCAGGAGTCGTCACGAGCTATCGCACACCACCGACGATGAAAATCCCTCACCCCGTCGCTGACGCGACTCCCCTCTCCCAATGGGAGAGGGGTTGGGGGTGAGGGCTATTTTCTAAGGAGAGATTAACCTGGCTATGTTAACTTGTAAAGTCAAAAGGTGTGGCCTTAGCAGCCCGCTAGATTAAAGATTGCGGAGTATCTTGATGAAAAAATTTGCCAAACTTGTTTTATTTGCCCTATGCCTCTTTATCCTCACCGTCACCGCCTTTGGGGCCGGGCTGCTGGTGGGCAATTCTGACTTCCTCAAGCCGGGGGTAGTGCGGGCCGCCGACCAGCCGCCGCAGTTTGAAGTCTTCTGGCAGGTGTGGAATATTGTGCAGGAGCATTTCATTGACCGCCAGGCGCTCGACCCGACCAATTTGACCTACGGCGCAATCAACGGTTTGATTACCTCCCTGGGCGACGAGGGGCACACCCGGTTCTTAACCCCGGAAGAGATGAAAGACCAGGAAACCAATATCTCTGGCAAATTTTATGGGATTGGGGCGCATGTGGGGGTGAAAGATGGCTTGCCCGTCATCGTGGCCCCGTTTGAAGGCTCGCCGGCCGATAAGGCCGGGGTGAAAGCCGGGGATGTCATCATTGAGGTCAACGGCGAGGACGTGACCAGTTTGCCGCTTAACGAGGTGGTAGACCGGATTCGGGGTGAGGCAGGTACAGAGGTGACCATCGCCATTTTCCGGCCCGATGAGAACAAAAGCCTGGAATTTAAGATTGTGCGGGCCGAGATCAATATCCCGGCTGCCTCGTGGGCAATGGTGCCCGGCACAGAGGTGGCCCTGGTGCGCATGAATCAATTTAGCGACAATCTAAAGGATGAGCTGGTCAAGGCGCTGGAAGCGGCCAAAAAAGCCGGGGCCAAACAGTTGCTTGTGGACGTGCGCAACAACCCCGGCGGCTTGTTAGACCAGGCCATCAAAGTGACCAGCCAATTTGTCAAAGAGGGCAACGTGCTGCTGCAAGAAGACGCCCAGGGGCAGCGCCAGCCCTTTAAGATAGAGCCGGGCGGCATAGCCATCGATATTCCGATGGTGGTGTTGATCAACCGGGGGTCGGCCAGCGCCGCCGAAATTTTTGCCGGCGCGATTCAAGACCACCAACGGGGCCAGATTGTGGGCGAAACCACTTTTGGCACCGGCACGGTGCTCAAACCGTTCAAGCTGGATGATGGCTCTGGCTTGCTGTTGGGCACCAGCCAGTGGCTCACCCCCAAAGGCCGGCTCATCCGCAAGCACGGCATCGAGCCGGATGTGGAAGTTAAACTCCCCATCGGGGCTAATTTGACGACGCCGCTTGATTTGAAGGATTGGACCCAGGAGGACTTGCTCAAAAGTGACGACACCCAGGTGCTCAAGGCCCTGGAAATGCTCAAGGCCATTCCACAAGGCACAGTAGAGAGCCGGGTACAGGCGGAGCCAGAGCCGGCTAATTAAGGATTGGTTGATAGAGGAGCCTGCCTTTCAAAGCAGGCTCCTTTTTTATTGGGTTCTGCCATTTCCGTGTTATAATCGCTGCTCATGGCAAGTGATTGGCGGAGAGGGCGGCCCTTTGGCCTGGATGCCGGTGTGGGCAGCGGCCTGGCCCTGGCGGCCTTTGCCCTTTATTATGTAACCCTTGCCCCAACCGTGCTGGAAGCGGACGGGGGCGAATTTCAATTTGTGCCCTGGCTGCCCGGTATTGCCCACCCTACCGGTTATCCCCTGTACGTGCTGCTCGGCTGGCTGTGGACGCATGCCTTGCCGCTGGGTGAGGTGGCCTGGCGCATGAATCTGCTTTCGGCGGTGCTGGCCGGGGCGACTACCGGCGTCGCCTATACGCTTGCCCGCCAGATGCTCAACCTTACCTGGCCGGAAGCGCCTGTGGCCGCCCGAGTCATAGCGGCCGGGCTGGCGGCGGCGCTGCTGGCGGTCAGCCCTACCTTTTGGAGCCAGGCCGTCATCGCCGAGGTGTATGCCCTACATGCCTTGTTTGTGGCGGTTATCCTGTGGCTGGCTTTAAAGACCTTCAAGGATCCTCAAACCTTTAGGGGCCGGAATGTCTGTGCTGGCCTTTTGGCTTTCACCCTGGGCCTGAGTCTGGCTCACCATCGCACCATTGTTTTGCTCTGGCCGGCCCTGGCGGTGTTTTTGTGGCGCGGGCATAGGCGTCAAGGGTCAGTAGTCAGTGGAGTAGGCGGTCGGCGGTCGGCGGTCAGCGGTCGTCAGTGGCTCATTTATGCGGGTTTATTCGCAGCGCCCCTGCTGCTCTATCTTTATCTGCCGCTGATTGCCCCCTTCACTCCATACGCTACCCTCAAATTAAGCGACTCTCAAACCCTGACCCTGTATGAGAATTCGCTGCCCGGTTTTTTGCAGCATGTGCTGGGCAGCGTTTTTACCGGGGAACTCCGGCCAACGGCGGCCGGCGTGGAACGGCTGAGACTGGCCTGGCAGTTGGCGCTGGCGCAGTTCGGCTGGCCGGGGGTGGGGTTGGCTCTGGTTGGCCTTGCCATGTTGTGGCGGCGGCAGGTTAACCTGCTGTGGTTGACCGGCTTGAGCTTTGCGGCGTTTGTGGCCTTCAACCTGGTCTACTTTATCGGTGATGTATTTGTTTTGTTTATCCCGGCCTGGCTGATGGCATCGCTGTGGGTAGGCGTGGGCAGTTTGGGGATAGCGCAGGGGCTGGCCCGCTGGTGGGTGGGGCAAAAAATCGGCCCGGCGGCCACCAACCTGGCCTTTGGCCCGCTGGAGCAGCGCCTGGGCCAAAATATCGCCTCCTTAATTACCAATACCCTCATGACCCTGTTACTCTTGTGGCCGTTGGTAATGTTGCTGGCCAATTACCCGGCGCTTGACCAAAGCGGCAATGTAGCTGCCCGCCAACGCTGGCAAACCATCCTGGCCGAACCGCTGCCGCAGGGCGCAGTTTTGGTGAGCAACGACCGCAACGAAATGATGCCTTTGTGGTACTACCAATATGTGGCCGGGCCCCGGCCCGACCTGGTGGGACTTTTTCCCCTCATTGTAACCGATCCCGCTTATGCCAACGTGGGCCGGGTTTTGGAGCAGGCCCTGGCCTCCGGGCGGCCGGTCTATTTAATCAAGCCGATGGAGGGGCTGTCGCTCAAGGCCGACCTATCCCCCGCCGGCACGCTGCTGCGGGCAAGCGCCTTGCGGCCTCAGCCTGAGCATCCACTTGACCTGACCCTGCCGCCTGCTCCTGTGGCCGTCGCGTCCGAGACTATCAAGTTGATCGGCTATGACCTGTCGCCCGCCCCCCTTACACCGGGAACGACCCTTACCGTCACGCTCTACTGGCAAGCCAGCCAGCCGCTGTCCATAGATTACACCGGCTACCTCCACCTGGTAGACAGCAGCGGTCAGGGCGTAACCCAGAGCGATGCCCGGCCGGGCGGCGATTATTATCCCAGCTCGCTCTGGCAGGTTGGCGAAATTCTACGCGACCGGCGCCGGCTGACCCTCCCACCCAATTTGCCGGCCGGTATCTATCGCCTCCGGGCCGGCATGTATTATCAACCGCAGCCCGGCCAACTGGTGGGAATGGGGGCTGGGGTGGACATCGGGGAGCTGTTGATCCGGTGATGGCTGAAAACCAATCCAGGACTCTTTTTGTGCGTTGCCGGAAAGGGTATGGTAAAATAACAACCCTTCACCTGTGGCCAGGTTGTAATAATTTGCTAAAGCGCTCCGAGGAAACCTTCTGCCCTATCCCATGAAAAACAATATCGAACGGACTGCTTGGCTGATCATGCTCACAGCCTTTATCATATTTTGTTCGCTCTCCATCCTGATTCCGGCCTCGATCCGTTGGTATATCATCAATGCTACAGTCCCCTTTATGACCAACGTCACCTCGGTGCGGGGCACGGTCATTATTGGCGACCCCAGGGCCGAACTGTCCTCTTCCTTAACGGACGGCAATACCGTACCGGTTGAAGAAAACTTCTCGGTTTCCACCGATGACACCTCGCAGGCAATTTTGTCTTTTTCTGATGACAGCAGCCTGACCATGTACGGCCAAACCACCATTGTGCTGCACGAAACCCGCGCTCCCCGCTTTGGCCTCAGCCCCAACCCCATCAAAATTTTGATTGAAGTGCAGAAAGGGCGGGTGCGGGCGACTTCATCCTTAAGCCGCGAAACGCTAAATTTTGATGTCCAAACGCCGCAAGCCCGCATCGAGTTGAGCGAGGGCAGCTTCTCCATCGAAGTCAACGGGGAGGAAACCCAGATTACAACCCGCCTGGGCCAGGCCAAAGTGTTGGGCAACAATCACCAAATTGTGTTGAACCAGGGAGAGCGGGTGCTGGTGGGAGCCGGTCAAACACTCTCACAGCCTCTGCCGGCGGCCCAAAATTTGCTCAAAGACAGCAGTTTTGACCCCACCTCGCTCCAAAATTCCTGGAACGTTTACACCATCACCAGCTTTACCGACATCGTCACCAATACGGCCAGGGTGGTGACGTTTCAAGATCGGAATGTGCTACAATTGAGCAGCGACGGCCAGGACAACGTCCATACCGAAGTAGGCGTGATCCAGGAGGTCAACAAAGATGTGCGTGATTTCCAGGCCTTGCGCCTGTCGGTAGAAGTCCGGTTGATCCGGCAATCCCTGCCGGGCGGCGGCTTACTCGGTTCGGAATTTCCTATCATGCTGCGCCTTGATTACAAAGATGCCGAAAATAACGACCGGCAGTGGTATCACGGCTTTTATTATGCCCCGCCCCCGGATAATTTTATCCTGTATGATTTGCCGGAGAACTCCAGCGAACGGATTGCCCGGTTTGTGTGGTATCCTTATGAGTCGGACAATCTGCTTACTACCCTGGGGCCGGCCAAACCCGTTTTTATCAAGTCTGTTCGCATTTATGCCTCCGGCTGGATTTACGAAGCCATGGTGGCTAATATCTCACTCTTAGCCCAAGAATAAAGGGAGCGATTTGCGATTTACGATTTCGCCTTCGGCGGATTGACGCATCATGGATAACACTTCACACTTCACACTTCACGCCTCACGCCCCACCCTCTTCCTTCTGAGCGGTATCATCCTTGTCTATCTCGCTCTTAGCCTCTACCAAATCAATTTACCCGGCCTGCACTACGATGAAGCCTTTGAGGTGGTTCCGGCCATGCAATTGCTACGCGGGCAGCCGGTGGCGGCTTTCCGCAACAGCGGTTGGCTCATTAACGGGCAGTTGTTCCCCTGGATGACCCAGGATTACATCGGAGCTATCAACACCTACCTGGCTCTCCCGTTTATTGCCATGCTGGGGCCGACCCCCGCCGCCGTGCGGGTCATGTCCATTTTGGTGGGCCTGGTAACGCTGGGCTTAACCTATCTGCTGGCCGCCCGGCTGGCCGGCCAGCGCTGGCCGGGATTGGCGGCGGCGGCCCTGCTGGCCGTTGACCCCACCTTTATTTTTTGGAACCGGCAGGGGGTCTTTGTGACCGCCATCACGGCGGCGGTTGGTTTAGCCGCTGTGTTGTGCTGGCAGCGTCGTTGGCAGGGCGGCGGAAAACGCTGGAGCGCAGCCGGGGCCTTTTGCCTGGGATTGGGTCTGTACGCCAAGCTGCTGTTTGTGTGGCTGATTGCCGCCCTCGCCGGCGCAGTGATCCTGCTCAATTGGCGATACCTGAGCCGCCGTCAGAGGCTGGCCCACTTGCGCCAGCAGTTCAATGGAAACGGGCGGGCCGAACTCGGCCTCATCAGCCTGATGTTTTTGCTAGGCTGCTGGCCGCTGCTGATCTACAATCTCCAAACCGGCGGCACTTTTTTGAATATCAGCCAGAACGCAGCCACTTCGTACTACGGGGTGAACAACCTGGCCTTTGGGCCAAACTTGCTGGAACGTCTGCATCAATTCCTGGCGCTGCTGTCGGGCAGCCACTTGTGGTACCTGGGCGCCACCATCAGCAACCCGCTGCCCGGCCTGATTTTTGGCGCAGCTTTGCTGCTGACGCTCTTTTTGGCGCCGGTCAAGCGTCCCTCCGCAGGCGGCAGCGAGCAGGCCCAAAATGGGGCGGCGGCCAAAATCGCCCTCTTTCCCTTTGTGGTCATCGGGCTGGTGATTGTAGCCAGTATCGGCACGGTTTCGGCCTTGTGGATCACCCACTTTGCCGTGTTGATGCCCTGGCCGGCGATAGCCCTGGCTTTAAGTGGATGGCGGTTATCACAATTTACAGCTTACAATTTTACCGCTTTGCGTCCCTTAGGGATACGCGCCTCTGGTGGATTTACGTTTTACGTTTTACGTGGATTCTTGATTATCGCGGTGGTGTTACTGTGGACGACAAACCTCAGCAGCGTCATCCGCTATCACGCCGCCTTGAGCGTGAGCGGCGGACTCAGCGCCCATTCCGATGCTGTGTACGACCTGAGCGACTGGCTGGCCGGCCACGCCGCCGGCCCGGTGGTGGCCATGGATTGGGGCCTGGCCGCACCGGTTACGTATCTCACCGGCGGCCGGGTTACGCCCACCGAGGTCTTTGGCTACGTGTGGCAGCCCGATCAGGATTTGACGCTGCGCTTGCAAAGCCTTATCATCCGGCCAGAAACGCTGTACCTGTGGCGCGCCCCCGACGAGATTATTTTTGACCGCAGCCCCCAGTTCAAAGCCTTATATCGTCCCCTCCATTTGGAGGAGACGATTGAAGCCGCCTTTTATGAGAGAAGCGGGCGGCCCATTTTGGGGGTCACCCGGCTGGTGCCGCTGGGCAGCGCCGCCAATCCGCCCAAATAGCAAGTCGGTTCATAGCAGAATAGGCAGAATGATAGAATAAACATTCTTTCATTCTGTGAATTCTGCTCTTTCTGGATTAACCTAAAAATATGAAGCTAACCAACTTTGTCAACCATCTCCCTTTGCAACTGCCGCCCGGCCAGCAGTGGGCTGTTCTTGGCCCGGAGGCCGCGGAATTTGAGGCCAAATTACGTGATGTTGTAGGTCAAGTGGTCAGCCTGACCTACCAGTCTGAGACCGCTTCCGAACTGGACGGTCTGCTCCTGGCCGGGGCGCTTTCAGTCGCCGCCGAGCCGGTGGCCTGGCTACAAAAGATCATCGCGCCCTTAAAAGCCGGGGCCAGGCTGTTGGTCGTTGACTGGCAGGCCGATGGCCCCCTGGACGAAGGCCCCGAACTTGACCAACGCTTTAACCGGGGCAAGCTGCGCCGTTTGCTGCGCGAGGCCGGTTTTGGCATGGTCAGCCAGGTTGTTAGTCACTCCCGGTATTACCTGGTTGAGGCCGTTAAACAGCCGCCGCGCCCTCCCCTGCACGCCGGTGAGTTTGTGACCGTGGCCACCCTGGCCGAACTACCCAAAAACGGCCTGAAACAGGTGGAACTCTTTGGGCAGCCCGTGTTGGTGGCCAATACCGGCCGGGAGATTGTGGCCTTTGCCCAGGCTTGCCCCCATGCCGGAAATTCGCTGGCCCGGGGCAAGTTACGCGGACGGTATATTGTCTGCCCGGTACACTTTTACATGTGGAATGTTTTTACCGGGGAGCCGGAACAACCGGTAGATGAGGACATCCTGCCGACTTACCTGGTTAAAGTGGACGAAGCCCAGGGGTTGGTGCAGGTGGCTTTAAGATAGTTAGCCTCAACAAACCTATGCCGGAGAAACACCTAAAATCGGGAACAGACTCGCATCATTGGCTATCATTGCCAACTTTTTGGGTCTTGTGTTACAATCTCTCTGGAAAATATCCCCACCCCCACCCCTCCCCCCGATTCGAGGGAGAGGCCAGGGGAGGGGTTGGATTTTCATTATTGGCGGTGAAGACCGGGCTTTGTGATGACATTTATGCACCCATGCGGATTGTGAACAATGCCTGCCGTTTCTGAAATCGTTGTTGTGTCAATTGGCCTGCTGGTTTTTGGGCTGCTGCTGCTGGTCACTATCTCGCGGCTGCGCTCAAAAGAGATGATGGTTAGCCACCTGGCGCTTTATACTACTTTGGGTATGTCCTTAAATTTGTCCTTGCTGGTCGGCCTGCTGCAAGTGACCAATCTCTCCCCCGAAGCTCACGCTCTGGCCAACCAATTTATCCTGGCAACCTTGGTTTTAACCTATGGGGCGCTCACCCTCAGCTTTCTCAAAAAAGAACGACGCCTACTTACCAATTATTGGATTGCGGCCCTGCTGCTGCTGCTGCTGTGGGGCATTTTTGCCTTTGATTTTCAAGGCTGGGGCGCGGTTACGCTCAATTACCTGGCCGGCTTTAATCTTGGCCTGACCCGTTTAAGCCACCTGAACCTGCTGGTAGCGGGCTTAGGCTGGCTGGCCGGCCTCATCACCGGCTTGATTAACCTGGCTCGAGATTTTGGCAAACGCCAGCCCATCCAATATCTCAATAAGCTGCGCTACTGGCTGATTGCCACCTCCCTGCTCAGTGTGGCCGGTCTGGTAGCCTTTTTTGCCCCGGTCATGTTCAACCTGGCCGGCCTGCTGCTGCTGATCATGGGCAGCGTGTTGATTGGCTACACGGCCCTGAGTTACCACGCTCCCGATGTTAAACTGCTGGTGGGCCGCGCCCTCTTTTACCTGGGCGTAACGGCCACCCTGGCCGCGGTGTTTACGGTGGCCCTGGCGGCGGCCATCATCATCAGCCGCAACCCCACCCCCAATGAACTGTACGTGCTGTTTTGGACCATTATTTTAGCCATTTTTTTGGCCGTAATCTTTCCGGCCTTTTGGCGCTTTACCAACCGCTTTTTTACGGTGCTCATCTTTGGCAAAAATTACCGCGACCAGGGGCAGGTTATCCGCCATTACAGCCAGCGCATCAGCAGCGCCCTGGATGTGAACCGCCTGGGCGATATTGTCATCAACCTGATGATCGAAACCCTCGGCATCGAACAGGGCATTGTATTTGTGCGTGAACGGGCCGATGTGGCCGGGATTTCGCTGCGCCCTATTTCTTCCATTGGCATGAATGAGCTGACCACCGGCCACTTTACCCCCGACAGCCCTTTCATTATTCAATTTCGAGAAGGACAGCGTATTGTCAGCCAATATGATATTGATGTTTTACCCAAGTTCCGCGTCCTGCCGGAATCCGAGCGGGCCTGGCTGGTCAGCCTGGGGATGGAGCTTTATGTGCCCATTCTGCTGCAACATGAGCTAATCGGCCTGCTCTCTTTTGGGCCGCAGCCGCAGGGTACCGCCTACTATGAAGAAGATTTGGAGTTGATGATTGCCCTGGCCGACCGGGTAGCCCCGGCGATTGACAACGCCCGCCTGTTTGAGCAGTTATCAATCATCAATCAAGAAGTCGGCTCGCTCAACGAAAAACTGGCCGGGCTGGACCAGGATAAAGCCGATTTCCTCTCGATTGCCTCGCACGAGCTGCGTACCCCCCTGACCCACATCCACGGCTACTCCCGCATGCTGCTCGACCTGACCGAAGAAGAACTGCGCGACCCGGCCTATGTCAAAACCATCATTCAAGGTATTGCCAAGGGTAGTGAACGCATGAAAGATGTGGTTGACTTGATGTTTGATGTCACCGAGGCCGATTTTGGTGAGATGAACCTCTTCTACGGCCCGGTGGTGTTGAGCGAGGTCATCGAGCAGGCCGCCCGCCCGCTGCTGCCGGCCCTGGACCAGCGCCGCCTGGCCTTCAGCATCAACGGCATCAAAGAACTGCCCGTGGTGGAGGCCGACGGCACGCGCCTGGTGCAGGCCTTTGAAAACCTGCTCAGCAACGCCATTAAATATACCCCCGACGGCGGCATGGTCACCGTTGAGGGCCGCCCCTGTGATTTGGATGGCCGCGGCCCGGCGGTAGAAGTGGTGGTGGCCGATACCGGCATCGGCATTGCCCCGGAATTTCAGGAACGCATTTTTGAGAAATTTTTCCGTATTGACGACACCCTGCATCACAGCACCGGGCGCACCAAGTTCAAAGGGGCCGGCCCCGGTTTGGGGCTAACCCTGGTCAGAGGCATTGCTGAGGCGCACGGCGGCCGGGTGTGGGTAGAAAGTTTGGGCCACGACGAGGTCAACTGTCCGGGCAGCCGCTTCTATTTTGTCATTCCAATTCACCGAGTTGACCCCAAAGGAAGCGCCGCCCCGCGCCAATCAGAGATTGAAACGCGCCATTGGCGCCGCCAAGATGTGCAGCCGGTAGAGAGCCAGCCGGAGGAAACGCCCACCCCCTCCTCCTCCGCCGAGTGAGATGAACCCGCCGCCCCGCTCACAACCTTACCGTGACCCACCCACCGTCCCCACCCGGCCCACCCTCCCGCCGCACCGCCGGCCCTGGTTGGCCGGCTGCAGCCTGCTGACCGCCCTG
>CAZDMM010000112.1:10657-13817 GCA_964505845.1 uncultured Caldilineaceae bacterium | reverse complement strand
GAATGGCCCCTTGCACCAGGGGAAAGTCTCTGGCCCGGATGCCGTCTACCATGGCCAGGCCGATGCCGGGATAGGAGAACACCGTCTCTACCAAAATATCGCCTCCTAGCAGGTAGCCCACCTGCAAGCCGACAATGGTCAGCACCGGGATGAAGGCGTTTTTGAGGGCATGCCGGTTGATGACCAGCCGCTCGGCCAGCCCTTTGGCCCAGGCGGTGCGGATGTAATCCTGGCGGATGACCTCCAGCATGCTAGAGCGGGTCATCCGGGCGATGATGGCTGTAGCCCCGGTCGCCAGGGTAATGGCGGGCAGGATCAGATGCAGCGCCAGGTCGGTGAGGCCGCTTTGCCCCGGCGATTGCAGCCCGGAGACGGGCAAAATCCCCAGTTTTAGCCCAAAGATAATCTGCAAGATAATACCCAGCCAAAAGACAGGGGTTGAAAAACCGATCAGCACCAAAACCATTGCCAGCCGGTCGCCCAGGGAGTATTGGCGCACGGCAGAGATAACGCCTGCCGGAATGCCGGCGGCGCAAGCGATGAGGATCGCCAAAACCATCAGGTAGACCGAATTAAGAAAACGGTTCAGGATGAAAGGCAAAACCTCGCGCTTGAGTTGAATCGAGCGCCCCCAGTCGCCCTGCACCACCCGGCTCAACCAGCGGCCGTACTGAACCGGGATGGGCTGGTCAAGGCCCAGCTCATGCCGCAGTTGGGCCAGCGAGGTTTCCGTGGCTTTTGGCCCCAGCATAATTTGGGCCGGGTCGCCGGGAGCTAACTGCATAATCAAAAAAACCAGCAGGGTGACGCCCACCAGCACGGGAAACAGGCTCAGAACTCGTTGGGTGATGTAACGAAGCACGGTTATAAACCTTCAAGGTGGCAGGGTAGCAAGGTTGCAAGATGGCAGGGTAGCAAAGTTGCAAGGTGGCAAGGTTGCATTGACCTGCTACCCTGTTACTCTGCTACTCTGTTACCCTATCTCTCACTCCTCAATCCACACATTCTCAAAGCGGAAGGGGCCGGTGGGATGGAGTTTGAAGCCCTTGATTTTCTTATCCATGGCCACAATCTGGGTTTCGTGGTCAACCACAATCCAGGGCGGGTCTTCGGCGATGAGCTTTTGGGCCTGCTGGTACAATTCGGTGCGTTTGGCGCGGTCCAGGGTGGTGCGAGCCTCGCGCAAAATGGCGTCAACCTTGTCGTTTTTATAAAAGCCCATGTTATAGCCGTTGGGCGGCCACTGGTCGCCGCTTAACAAGATGTAGAGGTGATTGTCCGGGTCGCCGTTGTCGCCAATCCACGACATCTCAAACATGTCAAACTCGGCCTTGTCGGGGGGGACGATGGTTTTATCCAAATAGCTGCCCCACTCAAACTGCTCAATTTTGCAGTCAACCCCCACGGCTTTGAGGTCGGCCTGGATGGCTGTGCCCATCGCCACCGGCTGCTGCATGCCAGAGCCGGACTCCGGCACCCAAAAGTTGCAGGTGAAACCGTCGGGGTAGCCGGCTTCGGCCAGCAGTTGCTTAGCCTTTTCCGGGTTGTAATCATAGGTCTGGATTTGGTCGGTGTACCCCCAGACCACCGGCGGCAAGGGGTTGATGGCCAGCGTGCCGGTTCCCTTGAGCAGGTTGTCAACAATGGCCTTTTTGTTAACGGCGTAATTCATGGCCTGGCGCACTTTGGTATTGTTGAAGGGCGGCTTGCTCTGGTTAAACGCGACCCACCAGGTGTGCATCCCCGGCTGCTCAACCACACTGAAGCGGGCATCTTCCTTGAGCCGGGCCAGATCATCCGGTGGGATGTTGACAATAAAATTCACCCCGCCCGATTCAAACTCGGTCAAGCGGGATTGGTCTTCGATGATGGGGCGATAGATGACCTTGTCTATATGTGGAGCGCCGCGCCAGTAATCCGGGTTCTTCTCCAACACTACCTCGACCCCCGGCGTCCAACTGACAAACTTGAACGGCCCGGTGCCGACCGGGTGGGTGGAAATATCTTTGCCATACTTTTTGATGGCTTCGGGGCTGACCATGGCCGCCGGGTGCATGGCCAGATGGTTGATGAAGGGGGCAAAAACCTCTTTGAGGGTGATCTTGACGGTGTAATCGTCTACCACCTCAACCTTATCTACCATGCCCCAGGTAAACTCGGCATAGGGAAACTCGCCCGTGTCGTGAAAGGGATGCTTGGGGTCAATCTGGCGTTTCAGGTTAAATTCCACCGCCGCCGCGTTGAAATCTGTGCCGTCGTGGAATTTGACCCCTTTGCGCAGATGCAGGGTGTAGGCCAGGCCATCCGCCGAAATATCCCAGGACTCGGCCAGCCCCGGCTCCACCTCGGTGCTTTCATCTTTGAAGCGGGTTAAGCTGTCGTAAATGCCGTAAGCCGCCCGTGCTGTGTTGTAATCGCTTAACTGGGGCGAGTCCAGGGTGGTCGGCTCGGCTTGCAGGCCGACAATAATGGCGCCGCCCGGCCGGGGGCCGGAGGCCGAAGCCGCTTCGGTGGCCGCCGGTTCGGCTGCGGTGGGGGCGGCGGCCTCGGTTGTAGCCGGAGCCGCCGGCGGCTCGGCGGCGTCTTTAGCGCCGGATGGGGTTGGCGGGGCGGCCTGACTGCAGGCCGCAAAAACCCAGGCAACGACTATCAAAATAGCCACAAAGGATAGATTTCTTTTTAACATGGTATTCTCCTCCTTGAATTTGATAGAAGCACTTCATAGATTACTGAAGACAGGAAAGAGGAAATAATAGGGCAAAGAAGATGGGACGCAGAGCTTCATTCTAATAACGATGATTAAAACTGTCAAAGTTCTGGCTCATAACACGATTGACAAAAAATTGGCGACACAGTATAGTGTGCTGTATTTTTTAATGTCATTGCGAGGCCGTAGGCCGAAGCAATCCCCCGCACCGGAGTGGAGACTGCTTCGCCTGCGGCTCGCAGTGACATGCACCAGACTATTTTCACAGGAGGCAGCAATGACCAAAATTCAACCGTCAACCTTTTCCATCGTGGCTCGTGACCCGGCCAACGGCGACTTGGGCGTGGCTGTGCAATCCAAGTTCCTGGCCGTCGGGTCGGTTGTACCCTGGGCGCAGGCAGGAGTGGGGGCTATCGCCACCCAGGCTTTGGCAAACACAACCTACGGTTCCGC
>CAZDMM010000112.1:0-10647 GCA_964505845.1 uncultured Caldilineaceae bacterium | reverse complement strand
TTCCGCCGGACTGCGCCTGCTGGCGACCGGTTGGACAGCCCAGGAAACCCTGAACCATCTGACGACGACCGACCATGACTCCAGCCAGCGGCAGGTTTTGCTGGTAGACGCCGGGGGCGAGGCGGCCGCTTTTACCGGCTCGGCTTGTCATCACTGGGCCGGACACATTGTCGGCAAGGGGTTTGCCTGCGCCGGCAATATCCTGGTGAGCCAGGAGACGGTGCAGGCCATGGCCGCCACGTTTGAGGCGGCGTCGGGGTCACTAGCGGAGCGCATGGTAGCAGCCCTGGCGGCCGGACAGGCCGCCGGAGGGGACAGCCGTGGGCAGCAGTCGGCGGCGGTGTTGGTGGTGCGCACCAGCGGCGGTTATGGCGGCCGGAATGACCGCTTTATTGACCTACGGGTGGATGACCATGCGGAACCCATCGCCGAGTTGGGGCGTCTGCTCCAGCTTCACCGCCTTTACCTCACCCGCTCATCCCCCGAAGAATTGACGGCTATCACCGCCGACATTGCCCGCGAACTGCAAACCATCCTGCGCCAAACGGGGCATTACCAGGGCGAGATTAACGGTACCTTTGATGAAGCTGCCCGAAAAGCTCTGTGGGATTTGTACGGCATCGAAAATTTGGAGGAGCGCTGGCACGATGAGTTGATTGACATCGTTGCTCTGGAATTTCTGCGCCGACGGTTTGGCGGGTGATAGGAGGCCCGCATGGACACAACCATCACCAACGCCCAAATCGTCACCGAACACGGCCTGTACACCGCCGATGTCGGCATAGCCGGCGAGCATATTGCCGCCCTGGCCGCGCCGGGGACGCTGCCGCCGGCTGCCGAGACCATTGACGCCAGCGGCATGCTGCTCTTCCCCGGCGCGATTGATATCCACTTTCACTGCCGCACCCCGGCCTACCCGGAGCGGGGCGACTTTTATACCGAAACGCGGGCGGCGGCGGCGGGAGGAGTTACCACCATCTTTGAGATGCCCATCTCCAAGCCGGGCTGCGCCACGCCGGAGATTTTTCGCAACCGGCGGCGGCTGGCCGAGGAGCAGGCCATTGTGGATGTGGCTTTGTTCGGCGCGCCGGGCACGCTCAACCGGGAGGACGTGCTGGGCATGGCCGCCGAGGGCGCCATCGCCTTCAAAATTTTTATGCACCGGGCGCCGCTGGGCCGGGAGGACGAGTTTATCGGCATCTGCCTGCCGGAGGATGACGAGCTGCACCAGGCGCTCAAGCTGGTCAAAGAGACCGGACGGCGGCTGGTGGTTCACTGCGAGAGCGATGCTATGCTGGAGGCGCGTATCCATCGCTTGCGGGCGGAGGGCCGGGGCGATGTGCGCGCCCACATGGACTCCCGCCCGCCGGTGGTTGAGGCGGTGGCGGTGGCCCGGCTGCTGACGCTGGCCGAGGATGTGGGCGCGCCGGTGCATGTGGCGCATGTTTCTTGCGCCGCCGCTTTGAATGTTATCCGGCGTTTCCGGCGGGATGGCCTGGATGTGACGGCAGAAACCTGCCCGCACTATCTCTTTTTTGATGAGGAAGATTATCTGCGCCTGGGGCCGTATGCCAAGATCAATCCGCCCATTCGCAGCGCGGCCGATCAGGCGGCTTTGTGGAGGGGATTGGCCGATGGCTCGCTGGATGTGGTCACCACCGATCACTCCACCTATTTGGTGGCCGAAAAAGAGCGGGGCTGGCAAGAGATTTTTCGCTCGCCCTCCGGCGCGCCGGGGGTGCAAACCCTGCTGCCGATGATGGTCACGGCGGCGCTGCAAGGGCGTTTATCGCTGCCGCAGGTGGTCAAGCTGATTTGCAGCCAGCCGGCCCGCTTGTTTGGCCTGGCGCCGTGCAAGGGGGTTATCCAGCCGGGGGCAGAGGCGGATTTGTGCCTGTATGACCCTCGCCTGGCCATTACCTTGCGCCGGGAGCAGATGTGGAGCCAGGCCCGCGAGGTGGACAGGTTGTATGAGGGGGTGGCTTTGCAGGGCCAGGTGGCGGCCACCTGGGTGCGGGGCCGGTTGGTATACCGGGGCGGTGAAATTTTGGCCCCGGCGGGGAGCGGCCGCTTTGTGAGACCCACCCGCTGACCGGGGTGGCGGAAAATTTAGGTCCCAGGAAAAATGGTGCGGCGCTGTCATTAGCACAATGGCGGTTCAGCCGCTGTTGTCATAAAGGGCGTCAAGATTCAGTGGATTTTCTTCAGCGGTGGAATCTGGGTTGACGATATGCCAGTTGGTACAAGCTTGGCAGTACCACCAAATGGTACGCTCATCGCGAGTTAGAAATTCCTTATAGCTGCTCACAGAAACCTGCTGCTGGGTGATGGGGCAGTCAAAAATCAAGGCAGGCGCGACGAATTTGCGGTTAGCTCGATGGTCTATCACGGCGATGCTCCTTTCAGATTTGGTTTTTTAGATTACTCAGCCAAAACGTTCAAACCTTGGTGATTTGTAGTATAGTGAATTTGGGGGTGATTGTAATCAGAGGGAATAGGGGTTTAGGCTCAATCAAAAAGAGCGCCTGATCAGGCGCTCTTTTGCAACATTTTACCGGGGTACTACCACAAATGTTGTAGAGTAAATTGCCGGGCGCTAAAGAGCGCCGTCTCGGTAAGGATCAGGCCAGGATGGCGCGCCACAACTGGCCCACCACCCCGCCTTTGGTCATAAAAGCGTCGGCATGGGCAGCCAGAGCGGCTTGGCGGCAGGCGGCGTCGAGGGAGAGGACGATGACTTTGATTTGAGGCCACTCCTGTTTGATCTGCCGGGTGGCCTGCAGGCCGTCCAAACCGGGCATGCGGGCGTCCATCAGGACCACGTCTGGGTGGAGCGAATCCACTAAATTGACCGCTTCCTGTCCATCGGCAGCCTCACCGATGATTTCAATCTGAGGGAAAGTAGCCAGCAAGGCCCGTAAACCGCTGCGGGCGCGGCTGTGATCGTCGGCTATGATAACTCGGATGGGTGTTTGCATGGGTAATTTGCCCACAATCCAATATACCCAAATCAGGTTTGAATGTAATCAGCCAGAAGTGGCGTTTTAGCTACATCAAAAAGAGGGCCGGCTGGCCCTCTTTTTCTACAACAATTGGATGAGGTCTACAACATTTGTAGTAGATGGATGGGGGGTATCTTTTAGGTGGCGTCATCGAGGGAGGCGATACCTTTTTGCAGGGCATACAGGGCGGCCTGGGTGCGGCTGGCCAGGTGCAGCTTGCTTAAAATATTGCTCACGTGGGTGCGCACGGTAGCCTCGCTTATGACTAACTGCTCGGCAATTTGCTGGTTGCCCAGACCCCTGGCCACCAGGCGCAGCACATCCAGCTCTCGCTCGGTGAGCGGTTCGGTGGTGGGGGGCTTTTCTGGGGCGGGGGGGCGAGAAAGTTCTTGCAAAACTTTGCGGGCAATGGCCGGATGGAGCGACGACTCGCCCCGGTAAACCTGCTGAATGGCCTGCACCAATTCTTCCGGGCTTGAATCTTTGAGCAAATAGCCCAAAGCGCCGGCCTTGATGGCCGGAAAGAGCATCTCGTCGGAGGCAAAACTGGTCAGCACCAAAATGCGAGCGTTGGCCTGGCTGGCCATGATGTGCTGGATGGCCTCGATGCCGTTCATTTCTGGCATTTGCAAATCCATGAGAATCACATCCGGCTGCAATTTGGCTATTTTTGCCAGGGCGTCTTTGCCGTTTTCGGCCTCGCCGATGACTTGCAGATACGATTCTGTGGCCAGCAGGGCCTTGATGCCTTTGCGTACAATGGCCTGGTCGTCAACAACTAAAATGCGAATGGCTTGGCTCATGCGGATACCTCCACGATAATTTTTGTGCCTTGACCGGGCTGGCTGGCAACGGTAAGGGCTGCTCCCAGTTGCCTGGCGCGCTCCTCCATGCCGCGCAGGCCCAGCCCGGCGCGCTGGCGGATGGCGGCCAGATCAAAACCGCTGCCGTCATCGCTGATTTCTAGCCTGACGCCCTGGGGCCGGTGGTGCAGGCAAACGGTGACATGCCGGGCATGGGCGTGCTTGAGGATGTTGTTAAGCGCCTCTTGGGCCAGGCGATACAGACCTTCTTCAACTTTTGAAGTGAGGGGTTGGGCTTGAGTCCCTTCTACCTTTAATTCCGTTACCAGGCCGGAGCGCCGCTCTACCGCTTCAAGGCGGGTTTGCAAAGCGGCGGCTAACCCTGCTTCTTCCAGAACGGAGGGGCGCAGCTCAAAAATGAGCAGGCGCATTTCTTGCAGGGCCTCCTGGGCGGTACTGCGCAGCTCGCGCAGATGGCCGGCCGCTAATTCGATTTGGTTAGATTTTAACAGGCGGGCGGCGGCCTCGGCAAACATGGTTACGCCGTACAAGGATTGGGTCACGGAGTCGTGCAGGTCGCGGGCCAGGCGTTGGCGCTCCTCTAAAATGGCGGCCTGTTCAGCCTGGTCAAACAGGCGGGCATTTTCAATGGCCAGGGCGGCCTGGTCGGCAAAAGAGACGGCCAGGGCGATATCTTCATCGGAAAAAAAGCGCCTTTGGGTGTAATAGAGTACAATGCCGCCATAGACTTCATCCTTGATGATGAGCGGGACGGCCAACAAAGCCTGGTATTGGGCCATGGCCTCGATAAAAAGGGGCCGCAATGGGTCGCCGGGTTTTAAGAAATCGCTGTGATTGAAGGAGAGGTCTGGGCTGGGAAAAGTGACCGGCTGGCGGCGCTGCACGGCCCGGCCCACCAGGCCCTGGTTTAAGGGTATCTCCATGCGGGCAATATATTCGGCGGGCAGGCTGTAACCGGCCTGAATTTTGAGCGGCCCATTTTTGTCTTGCAAGCGGTAGATGGCGGCGGCGTTGGCTTGCAGCAGGCGGGTGGCTTGAGCGACAATATTGTTGAGAATCTCTTCTAGAGGGCGGTTTGAGTTTAAGATAGTCATCATCTCGCGCAGCCCCTCGGCTACCTGGCGGCGTTGGTCTGCTTCCTGGCGGCGCTCCTGCTCCTGGTGATAAAGCCGGGCGTTTTCTAAACCGATGGCGGCGCTGGAGGCCAGCAGCATCATCACGCGCTCATCGGGCAGCTCAAAGGCGTTTGAAACCTTATTAATAACCGCGATGCCGCCGAGGGGTTCAGCGCCGGACATCAACGGAACGGCCAATAGAGATTTTACCTCTAAATGTTTGACCAGGCCGCTAAAGGGGCGCGGGTCTTGCCGGGCATCGGCGATGCGCATCGGCCGGCCGGTTTGGATGGCTAACCCAACGGCCGACTCGTCGAGGGGAATCCGGTAGCCTATGGGCGCTTCGGCCCTGGCCTGGCCGGAAAAGATAGAGAGACGCAACGTCTGGCCTTCACGCAAGAACACCAAGGCTCCTTGAGCAGCGGTCAGCCGGCGGGCTTCGTCGGCAATCAACTGCAACACCGAGTTTAAATCCAGGCGGCTGGTGATGGCCTGCTGCACGGCAAAGAGGGTTTCAATTTCGTCTACGCGCCGGATGGTTTCATTATATAAGCGGGCATGGTCAATGGCCACGGCTACCTGGTCGCTGATGGCGCGCAGCAGCTCCTGCTCGGCATGGGTAAAGCGGCGAGGTTGGCGCCGGGTTCCCAGGCCCAGCACGCCCAGTAGATTTTCTTTGGCCCGCAATGGGAAAATGGCCAGAGTGTGGATGCCTTCTTGCCGGGTCAGGTGATAGGCGGGGTTAGCAAAAACATCCTCAATCAGCACCGGCTCTCCGGATAGAATGGATGCCTCAGGCAAAAGGTCGGTAATCTTAAGCCGGCCGGTCTGCTGCACATAGGTGGGGGAGAGGCCCTCGTAAGCCCGCATCACCAGCTCGTTGTACTCTTCATCCACCAAAAAAATTGCGCCGGCTTCTATGCTTAAGATATCCAGGGTTTCGTCCAGGGTCCGGCGCAGCGTCTCCGACAGGTCTAGCGACTCATGCACACTGATCGAAATAGCGTTGAGCAGAGCTAGCTGCTTGGTTAATTGCTCTAATTCTATGGTGCGGTCAGGCACATGCTGCTCCTGGTTGGTTTCAGAGGCCGGGAGGTAAGCCTAAAGCGTGGCCCAACCCGCGCCGGTCTCATTCCTATAAAACTCAAACGAAATTCAAACCAAAGACTGGTATAATGAAGATAGTTGTCAAAACTTGCGCCGCATTTTTAGCCTGAGCGGCGGCGAGTTCTGGGTAAGAAAATTCTGGTGGAGGGTTAAACTTGAGGAGAGGATTCTAAGAATTTCAAACCAAATTCAAACTATTTTCTGGTAAAATAAGTAAAGGTCGGTTATACTTCCATCACCTCGCCAAAGGCGTATGATGCCTTTCATCATATCTGACTTGCCGGTTAGAGTCAAGGTTGTTTTACACTTTACCAGCGCGGCTTCGTTTCTTCATTAACTCAAGGCTAGATACAAATCCAGGAGCAGGATTTATTTATGACTGAAACACTCTTACTTATAGAAGATGATATGACGTTGTGTGAAGCCTTACGCTTCATGCTCACTAAAAAGGGTTTTCAGGTAGAGGTGGCTAACAGCGCCCTCTCTGGCCTGCAAAAAGCTTACGCTGTTAAGCCCGATGCCATTATTTTGGATATTATGCTGCCCGATATGGATGGCTGGCAAACTTGCGCCCGTTTTAGAGAGATGTCGGATGTGCCGATTATTATGCTAACGGCTCTTGGCTCTGAGGAGAATGTGGTCAAAGGGTTGAATCTGGGGGCCGATGATTATTTGGTCAAACCGGTCACTGCCGAGGAGCTATCGGCCAGGGTGCGGGCTTTGCTGCGGCGGGTCACCCGGGCCAGCGTGACCAATAGTATTAATAGCTCGCGCAGCCCTATTTTTACCTATGAAAACCTGGTGATAGATTTTGATAAGCACGAAGTGACGGTTGACAATAACCGCATTGATTTAAGCCCCACCGAATTTCGGCTGCTGTCGGTTTTGGTGCGGCACAAGGGCCGGATGCTGCCCCATGAATTTTTGCTCACCGAGGTTTGGGGGTCGGAATATGTGGGTGAGATAGATTATCTGCGCTTATATATCAGTTATTTGCGCCGAAAAATTGAAAAAGACCCCACCAAGCCCACCTTGATCCATAATGAGTGGGGCGTAGGGTATCGTTTTGGTTAAATAAAAAGGCTGCCCATCAAAAATACCTTGCGCCCAGGGCTGTGGTCACCACAAGCCAGGTTGGGTCTGCCCACAGGCCGCTTTTGAGAGAGACAAATATCGCCTCTCTCTTTTTTTATCTAAGGAATTCTAACTTTTTTCTAAGAATCTTCACACGTCTTTATGATTAAAAGTGATTAAACTGGCTTAAGTAGGAGAAATAAATTGGTGTTGATGGCTATTAATTTTTGGGAACAGTAAGAGGAAACCGTGGCCGGAGAGATTATCCTGGCAATAGAGCCAGATGTTGAACTGCAAAAGAATCTGGAAACTATTTTTACGCTGCAGGGGTTTAAATTATTACAGGCCTATAATCAAAATGAGGGGGTCAAGCTGGCTATTGCTAAAACGCCGCATTTGCTACTGCTGCATTTACCCCTGGACTCGGCGGTTCATCTATTACAACGCCTGGCGCAAATAGGCCGCCTGATCCCCTCAATTCTCATTGTTGACGAAGCGGCCACCTTGATCCCGCTTGAACTGCCCCGGCTGGGGGTGCAAGATTACGTGGTGCAACCTTTTACCACTGAGGATATTTTAGGCGCTACCCGCCGAGTTTTGCGCCGAGAAACACGGGCCTTGAATTACCAGGAATTGACCCAGGACTTAACCCGGTTTAACCAAAGTTTAGAACAACAAGTTAAAAAATATGAGGCAGTGCTGGGGCCTAAAGAGTCTAACAATGCCCTGGAGGACCTGGATGCGGTGCTGAACCGCGTCACCGAAGTAGCGGTCTCAAGCACCGGGGCCGATTCTGGCTATTTGTTTTTAATTGACGCAAAAACTAACGAACTGCGGCTGCGGGCGGCCCAAAATTTGAGCAAAAACCAGGCTGAAGTCTTTTCAAACCAGAGCGATGAGAGCATCCCCAGGTCGGTTGCCCGCACCGGTAAGCCGATTCTTTTAAGCGGGCATAACGGGCAGTACCTTGAGCTAAAGGGCGGCTATCCTGTTAAATCTTTGCTCAACGTGCCCCTCAAAGTGGAAGAACGAGTCATCGGCGTGCTGGGGATTGACAACCAAACGGCCAATGCCCGGTTTTCCCTGGTAGATTTACGCCGGCTAACCGAGCTGGCCGACATGGCGGCTGCGGCGGTGGTCAATGCGCGCCAGTATACCGAGGCCCGCCAGGAAATTGCCCGCCATGTGGAAGAGGTAGCCACCTTGCAGGCTGTTTCTAACCAACTGAGCCGGGTGACTGAATTTAACAAGGGCGCGCAGTTGGCCCTCTCCTTAGCCCTAAATGCTACCAATGCCGAAGCCGGGGTGCTGGCCTGGCTTACCGAAGATGTTAAAAATCCGCTGCGTTATGTCTCGCTGGGTGGGTTTAGCAACTCTGGCTCGCCCTTTGCTGAGACAAACCAGGAACGATGGTGGGATGAGGCCGCCTTGCAGGAAGTTATCAGGTCTGGACAGCCGGCGCTGGCGTTTGATTTGGGGCAGGCGGATCATAATCACAAGAATGGCACAGAAAAAGCTTATGCTCATTCGCGGTTAACAGTGCCCTTACGCCGCGCCCACAAGGTGATTGGAGCCATTAACCTGGAAAGCGCAGCCCCAAACGCTTTTACCCAGGAGGATTTACGTTTTGTGGCCAGCATCGCCGATCACATAGGCTTGGCGCTGGAAGGGGCGACCTTTCAGGAAAAAGCCGAGGCCGAGCGCGAGCGGCTGGCGCTTTTAATGAAAGCTGTGGATAATGGGGTATGGCTGGTAGACAGCGACCTGCAGGTAATTGCCCAAAACGAAGCCGCCCATGAAATATTAGGCTGGGCAGACCATGAAGTGTTGGGGCATTTTGCCACTGAGTTTGAGGCTATCCATACCAACTCGGCCAACGGGTTGAGCCAATTGTTAAGCCAGGCGATTGAAAAGGGACATTCAAGCTTATTAGATGAGGGGGTTTTCTTAACCAGAAAAGATAAAAAAGCCGTCCTGGTCAGTATCCGGATTATCCCTACGCTTCGTGAGGGAGGGGTTAAAGGGGCCATTTTTGCCTTTCAGCCGGCTAAAAAAGGCGATGAGCAGGTCAGATTTGAATTTGCCAACATGGCCACGCATTTACTGCGGACTCCCCTGGCTTCAATTCAAACGGCGATTGATGTGCTGTTGGGGGTTGAACTGAGCGGAGAAGAACAGCGCGCTCTACTAAGCCAAATGCGCGAACAAAGCCAGCGCATGCGAGAATTTGTTAAAGAACTGCTGGAAGTATCGCGCCTGGAAGCAGGGGTTGTGCGCACCCACGCGGAACCGGTGATTCTCTTGCCTTTGCTCAATCGCGTTTTGGGGTTGATTCAATCTGAAGAGCCGCGCCATACTTTTAGCCTGGCGATGACCGACTCGCTGCCGGTGGTCACGGCCGATTTGGCTAAAATTGAACTGGTTTTGATCAATCTCTTGCGCAATGCGGCCAGCCGCTGCCGGGCCGACGGGCAGGTGACGATGCATGTGGAAAAACGTGAAGGCGAGGTGGTTATTTCAATTGCCGATAATGGTGAAGCTATTCCCTTAGAACAACTTGATCGAATTTTTTCACAATTTTATCCAATTGAAAGCGCAGGTGGCACAACCGTCTCCACTTACCATTTGGGCCTCTACTCAACCAAACGCTTAATTGAATTGCAGGGTGGCCGGGTGTGGGTAGAAAGCCAATCGGGTAAAGGATCGCGCTTTAGTTTTTCGCTACCTGTGTGGAGGTAAGATTACAATGACAAAAATTCTGCTGATTGATGATGACCCAACCATCTTGGAACTTCTAAAACTCTTCCTGGAAAAAGAAGGCTACCAGGTCATGGTAGCTGAAAGTGGTCTGGAAGGAGCAGACATTGCAGCCAAACGGCTGCCAGACCTGGCCATTGTTGATTTGATGATGCCGGGCCTGGACGGCTTTGAAACAAGCCGCCGCTTGCGAGAATTGGGAGTCCAATCTATTTTGGTGATGAGTCACCGCCAGGATGAGCGCAGCCTGATCCGATCCCTGGAAATGGGGGCTGACGACTTTTTAAGAAAGCCCTTTGCCGTGCCCATCTTTTTGGCTAAAATCCGCACCCTGCTGCGGCGCAACGGCTCTTTTAGCGCCGAAGACGCCGCCGCCGTATATAACGATGGGCAGTTGCTCATTGACCTGGATAGACGGCATGTTGAGCTGCGGGGCAAGCTGATCCAGTTGACCCCAACCGAGTTCCGCCTGCTCTCAATTTTGTTACGCAATGTGGGCCGGGTCGTATCGCACGAAGAGCTGATCCGTGAAGTATGGGGGACGGAAGGCGGCGCTACCATCGCCTCGCTTAAAGTTTATATCCACTATCTGCGCAGCAAAATAGAGGATCATCCCAAGAAACCCCACTATTTACTGGCCGAATGGGGCATTGGCTATCGCTTGCGTGAACCCAGGCTGATGAGCCAGCCGGTTTAAGCTGGCCACACGCATGGGCAAAGTGATGATTTTGGTAAAAAAGAGCCTGCCAATGGCTCTTTTTTTTTGCG
>CAZDMM010000111.1:0-13893 GCA_964505845.1 uncultured Caldilineaceae bacterium | reverse complement strand
TCAAGATTTGGCGGAAGATGCCATCCAGGTCGGAGGGCCTGGCCGCCGGGAAATATTTGCCGCTGGCCCCGGGGAACATCGGCACCGGCGTGCCCCCGCTGCGCGGGTCGGTCCCGGTGGCCATCGTGGTCAGGAAGTCGGCGTTGGCCCCGGCCCCGATGCCGATGGTGTAGACGATCACCCCTTTGGCCGCGGCCTGTTGGGCGTACCACATGGCACATTCAAAATCAACATTGCCATTACCGATCAGCCCGGCCCAATAGTCGGCATAGCCGGGTTGGCTGGTACAGTTGCTCACACTGTTGTTGGGTGAACCGTCGGTCATCAGGATCAGCACCCGTTTGGCGGCTCCGCCACGGTCGCAGGCGTGTTTGTCGTCAACCCCGGTAGTGCAGGTGCTGTCAACCCCGGTATTGCTGCCAATGCTCAGGCCCAACTCTTCCAGCCCTTCACGCATGCCCTCGGAGATGTTGGTGCCCCAGTTGGGCCACTGCCGCTCTACCGCTGCCAGCACTTTGGCGTAACAGGTGGCGGCGTCGGTGGGGACAGGATTCATGGTGCGCAAACATTGCAGTTTGGCCCGGCTGCTGCCGTTGGTGCCGTTGACCACATTGACCGTAAAGGCCACAAAACCTACCTGGTCAAAACCAGGCTTGAGGCGATATTTCTCCTCTACGCCGTTGCCCAGGACAAAGTTCTTAACCGCTTCCTGGGCGCTGCGTATGGGCTGCATCCCGGAATAAAGATCGTTGACGACGGTGCGGGTTTGAATCTGGGGCGGCTGCACTTCGGGCGGTGAAACCGTCATCGAAATTACGTTGGCCAGCATGCTGGTGGTGCCTGACCCCGGCGGCACAATGCTGCAGCCGGTACCGGTCCCATAGAAGGTGGGATCATAGCCGGGATACGTGGAGGTAACACGCTTGTTGACCTCGGTATAATTTTTCAGGCAGCTACACTGGGCCTGGTTGACCGTGTAACCATAGATGGGATTGCAGACATTGCAGGCTTCGCGGGTGGCTGCCCCGTAGCTTACCGGCGGGCCAAAGGCGGTGCGCCCATCGCCGGAGGCAGGTGTGCCGTTTAGCTGGCGCAGCATGGCCGCAGGAATGCTGGTGCTGGGATCGTTGGTAAAGATGATTTTATCCACTTTGTAACCGGAACTGCCTTCGTACAGCTTGAGGGTGTACTGGGTGCCGGAGACGGTGCTGGTGGAACCCAGCCTGACCCAGCGCCATTGAGTGGCGTCGGCCCGCGTATCGCGCCAATCGCCCACCGTCTGCACCCCGCCGGTTTGCTTAAAAACTTCACCGTTGTTAATTTGCCAGAAGATCACGTTATTCCACGAGGACAGGTTATTACTGGGCGTGCCGTCCAGGCTGTCGGGGCTAGACCCGGCCCAGGTGTAAGACTGGGTGTTCCCGCCGATAGCCCTGATCCAGATGGAAGTGGTGGTTTGGGTCCAGGTAGGGGTAAAATCATATTCCACCCAGGGCACACTGCTGGGGCCGGGGCCGGTCGTGCTGAAGAACGGGTTATCGGAAGTCCGGTCGTTTGACCAGCAGCGCCCGCTCAAAGCCGTGTCGGTAAAGGGGCCGGTGCCGGCTTTAAAGCAATCCAGGTTGTAGCTGGCCCCGTTCTGGTTGGGGATGTTGCCGGGCGTCTGGCCGTAAGTGTTGTAAGGGCGGGCGCTGATATAGGCGCTGCAATCACGGCTCACCCCGCCGTCGGAGGAAAGGCAAAAATCATCACTGCCAGGTTTGCAGTTAATGCCGTTGGGCAGGGCCGGGTTGCAGACATTGGAGGATTGGTAGTTGGGGTCGCCGGCCCGGTTGCCCTGCATTTCACCATTTTCATCGGTGCCGTCAACACCGGACGGGAAGGTTGAGCCTTCGGAGCCGCGCTGCAGCGCCCAGAAGCCCTGGCCAGCCACCCGCGAGCTGAGGCTCCAGTCGCCTACGGTGGCGGAGTACAGTTCGGCTTCTATCGTCAGGTAGCTGTAGGTGATGGTTCCATTCTTCTGCAGCCAGGGCGTCGGCGCGTCGGTGCAGATGCGGGAGAGCGGAATAGACTGGTTGGCCGCGCCGGGGGCCAGGCCGGGATCGTAAGGAATGGGGTTAAAATAACCGTTGCTGGGATAAGGAGTGGTGGTAACGTTATAACTGGTGCGCACCCAGCAGTCAATGCAGTTGGTCTGGTCTTCCATCGAGCCGGAAATATCAAAGACCACCACAATATCCAGGGTGGTTACGTTTTCGGCGATGGCTTCATCGGCCACCGGCACATCTCTAAAGCCAAAAAACTGCATAAAATTCATATGCACGTTGACCCGGCCGGCCACCTGGACTTTTTGGGCATTCCCTCCGTAAGAGGTGGGCGGATTGCAGCCGCCGGGGGTAACCTGGTACGACCCCGTGTCAATCATAAAGGTGGCGCGGGGGGGATTGGTGGTAGCCGGAATATAAAGCATGCCGGTAATCGTGGTTGCTTTGGTCATAGGGGTGGTGGTTGAGGCATAGGCCCCGGCCTCGTTAAAATTGCCCGGCCCAGGCGGGCTGGCCAAACAACCCCGCACCAGGATTTCGGTATCTCCGCCCACATCATAGCCGTTCAAGCGGATATACTCAATGGCCCGGTCTATGGTAGCTTGCTCGTTGTTGTTGGATAGTTCGGTCACGCTGGCCAGGGTAGCGGCGTCAGAAGCGCGCCCTACCTTGACTCGCTCAATATAAACGAGTCCCAAATCCAGGGCCAGGCCCAACATGGCAATCAAGCCTAAAAAGGCAAAGGTAAAGATGATAATGCTTTGCCCTTTTTGCTCGCGCAGAGCCTCGAGGTGTTGTGTTTTGAGCCGTTGTAAAAATTTTCTTAACATAAATCCTCCAAACCAGATACCATAAAGCAGTAAATCCTGGGGTTAAGGGTAGATTGGATTAGCTTCCCACCTGGGTAGAAGTTACCACGCCTTGAGTGGCATCAATGATGACCTTATAAACCTCTTGAGTTTGATTATTCAACCCAATCACCATCCAGATAGGGTTGGGGTTATTGTTGACGCCGCGCAGTTGGATCATCATCTCCATACCGGGGTTGTTGCCCAACACTTTAGCCCCCCCGCTGTCAAGCCACATGGCCAGCGCGGCCGGGCTGTCAATCAGCCAGCTCTCCACCGCAATGGTGCGCGGCGGCAGCGTTACCGGGGCCACATGCTCAAAAGTTTCAAGCTCGCCCTCAGGCGTGATGGTGGCAAAAAACAGGCGGGCTTTGGCCTGAGAGTAAAAACGGTAAGTCCACAGGGTCGGTTCGCCCACGTGGGTGCGGTCAAGCACTTTAGGCCAATCGGCGTTGGCCGAAACCAGTTGAGCATCGGCGGCCCAGGCCTGGGCCGCAGCCCAAACCGGAGGATACTGCTTTAAGCCGGTCACTGCCACAAATTCAACCGTGTGGGTTGGCTTGGGCTGGGCCGGGTTAACTACATTGGTAGCCACGCCCGGCAATGACTGGTTTTGCAGCACCAGGCCGGCCACCACCACCACGCTCAGACAGGCCAGCGCTAACATCCCATTGAGCAGGATCAGGTCCCGACGGCTGATGCGCTGGAAGGCGCGCCAGATGGGTTGGGACTTCTTCGTTGATCGGCGGGTTGACGATACTTGTTTAGATGGCAAGGAAACGCTCAAGCTCCTATCCCTGTGTGACTCATGCGCCGGGCGACTGGCCCGTTACTTACGGATGTACGGCAAATAGGTTTGACCGGCCGAAGTTTCGCCCTGGTCATTGGTCTGCTCGGTAAACGGCCCCCGGTAATAAACGCGATAGTCTGCGGCCACGCCGCCGGTACAATTGGTGGCGGCGCTGTCCTTCATAAACACAAAATGCTGCGCCCCCGCCGTCCCAATCACCACGTCCGGGTCAATGGAGTAATCGGCTTTGTTGGTGTGCTCCAAAGTTTGGGGCGTGGCCCCGGTATTTTGCGGGTCCACAAAATGGATGTCAGAGCTGCCGTTGTCGGCATCTTGACAGTTGCCGTCGTTGATCTTTTGCTGCCAGACCACAGCCGCGTTGCCGGCCGCGCCGCTGATGACCAGGCTGGGCCGGAGGCCGTACTCCTGCGGCGGCAGGGTGGAGGTGGTTGACAGCTTGTTCTGGCCGCCGGGGTTGCCCGAAGCCAGCGCGCCGGAGGGGACATAGATGGGCGCATTCCAGTTAGTGCCGCCGTTGGTTGAAGCCACATACATCAGGTTAAATTGTTGGGCCAAATCGGTGCGCAGCCCATCCCAGGTTAGCGAAACCTGCGAGCCACCGGCCTGCATGGCCAGGTTATCCAACCTGTCGTGAATAATAGAAAGGTCATTTAGACCGTTCCCAATCTTAAACTGGGCGTTGGCCTCGCTCCAGGCATGGCTGCCGGTGGCCGAGCGGCGGTATTCAACGGAGGTGTGAAGGCCCGCGCTCGCGCCGCACAAAAAGGCCAGATGCACTTTGTCGTTGCTGCTGGTCCAGCCCAGCACCGGCTCGGCGGCTTTGCTGCCGGTGCACAGGCCCGGCGTAACCACATTTGACCAGCCGCTCACGTTATCGGCGGCGTTAGAGCGGGCCGTTTCGATGATATCGCCATTTTGCCAGGCGGCGTGCAGCACGTTGCTGCCATCCACCACCAGGTCGGGCGCGCCCAGGGTGCCCACCTGCAGGCTGCGCACTACGCTGCTGCCGCCGCAGGCGGGCGGCGCCGTGGCGTTTAAGGTGCAGCGCGCCGCCAAAATCTGGGTGTCGGTGCTGTTGACCCAAATGACATAGACCACGTTGTTGACGCCCCGTTTGAAGGCTACCTGGGGGGTGCTGCCGGAGCCTAAAAAGCTAGAAGTGACCCAGCCGGCCCCGGCCGGCGAGTTGGCCGTGGCCGACTTTAAGTAAACCGCCCCGGTTCCGGTGGTGGTATCTTGTTTGTAATATACCACCGCCAGGCGCGTGCCGTCGGAGCTAATGTCAATGTCCGGCCCGGCTCCGCCCGCGCTGGAAAGAACGATATCTGACCCGCCGATAGCGCCGGCCGGCTGCAGATAGAACAGCGACAAAGCCAGCAGAGCTAACAGGGCCGGGCCTACAAGTTTCAATAAGTTCGCTCGGTGTTTCAAAAATTAATCTCCTTTCACCAGCCACATGGCAGCCCTTCTCGGATTTTGGCAATCCGGGAAGGGCCGGCGGCGTGCTAGTTAGTAGGGAACAAATCAAGCCGGGTAACCAGCGGGAACTGCAAGGTGTTGGCCGATTTCAGCAGGACGGTGGTGTTGGCGGCCAACTGCTGAATCTGGGTGGGGTCGTTCGGGTCGGTGATGATATACTCGGCGTACAAGAAGTACTTGGTACCCGCTGCGGTGGCCGGCAGGTTAAAGAAGTTGAACTTGCCGTTCTGGATGGTAAAGGTTTTGTACAGCGTGCCATTTTCGGCGTAAGCCCACACCGTTACCCCGGAGATTCTCTGGGGGGTAGCGCCCTGCTGGTGCAGCCAGACATCACCGGTCAGCTTGGTGGTGCCGCTGGTCGGCTCCGGCTCGCCGGTACAAACGCTCAGGTTGATGTCATCAAAGTAAAACTCGCTGGCGTGACAACCGGGGAGGGGGCATGAAGGCGTGGTGGCGTTGCTGTTGTTAAAGATGTAGAGAAAGAGATTCTGCCCCACATAATTTTGTAGATTAACGCCGTTAGCCACGGGCAGGGTCACGGTTTTTTGGATCCAGCCGGTGGTGGTATTGGGCGGGGCCGAGGCCGTACCCGGCGGCACATCGCCGTTGACGATTTCGACCGGGTTGGTGAGCAAACCGACCGAGGAGCTGGGCGAAGTGCCTACTACGGCGTAATACTTATCGGCCGCGTCGTCGCCATCCCCCATGTTGTTAAGGTTGTAGAAGAAATCAAGTTTCAGGGTAGTGGTTGACAGCAGCGAAGCCGGCATGGTGAACTGCTGGTAGAACCAGGGTTTGCGATAGTTGCCGTTGAAGCTGTGGGCCAGCAGTTGGCGGTTGCCGGTATGGCCGCCGGGGCCATAGGAGACAAACTCGCTGCCGGCCAGCACCCAGTTGCTGATGACCTCAAAGCTCTTGTTCTGGAGCGGGTCGCTGCAGATAGTCAAGCCGGGCGGCACGGGCGGCTCGGCCGGCCCCTGCGCCGCCGGACAGCTAGAGGTATCAGAAATAGCGAAGTTATCAAACTCAGCCTGGCCGTTAGTGTTATTTACCCCGGAGGCGTTAAACAAGCCGGCGTATAGGGTAGTATCCATCGGAATATCCACGGTGTCAAAAACAATCCATTGGGCGTTGGTAGGCGCGGCCGACTGCTGGGCGTAATAGAAGGTAAAAGTATCGCTGTTGGGATCACGAGTAATGCGCAGCCACACCGGCGTGCTGGTCAGGTTGATGGTACCGGCGGGAGAATTGCCGCCCAAAGCGCCGCTGGTGGTGCGATAGTTATGCTGGATGCGATACAGGTTGTTAGAGGAGTCCCAGGCCAGGTCAAACTCAATCTTGGGGCTTGTGCCGCTGGCCGGGCTGGTGCGCAGTTGCAGGCCGGCCTTGGCAAAGTTGGCGGTATTGGGCGCTTTAAACATCTGTACCTGCACATCCAGGCCGATATCGGTGGTAACGGGCTGGGTGCGATACAACAACACGTGGCCTCTGGTGCTGGCGTTATCGTCGCTGCCGGTGGTACTTTTACCGTCGTTGCTCATTTGCAGGCGGCCGCCGGTAATTTTGGGATAGCTGGTCTGGTTTTGGGTATCGGTGGTGTTGTATATCTTGGTAGTCCAGGCGCCCAGGCCGCTGCCAAAATCATCGGTGATAAAGGGATAGTTGCAGCTTACGGTGACGGTATTGCTCAAAACATTGTTGACTTCGTTGGACTCGTTTAAGATAAAGTTTGAGGAATCGGCGTAACCATAGAAGACATGCTTGCCATAGGTCGTCAGGGAAAAGGCCTGGGTCATGGTAAAGGTGTCGCCGCTTTGACCGTAAGGGGCCACGATGGGCGCTTTCCACAGCTTGACATCGCCGGGGAAGTTGAACTGGTTGGCTTTGTAGGCCGGCACCAGCGGCGAGGGGTCAGCATACAGGTCAACATCAAAATAGCGGGAAATTGTGACCGGTTTAGTATTTTGCACTGTCACCGCCATGGAGATGGGGGTATTGATAAAGGCGGTGGTGGGCAGTTGAATTTGAGTAATCTTCAAATCCGCCGAGTCGATGATCAGGGTAGTGGTAGCCACGATGGTATTGGGGGCAATGGCCGGCAGCGAGTTAAGGAAAAAGGTGGAGCCGTAGTTTTGCACGCTGGCGGCCGGGCTGTTTGAGGGCAGGGTCAGCAAATTGTAAGTTCGCTGGCCTTTGCCGTCGTTGTCGGTTTGGATGGTAAAGGGCTGGTTTGAGGCTTCAAGCAGCGTCACCCCGGCAAAAGCAATCTGGTAGGTAGAGTTAGGGATATGGTTGGTCAGGCTGATAGTAATGGTGGCATCCGGCAGCGCCCGCGCCCCTTCCAACACGGTGATCATCGGCACCGGGGTAACGGTAACGTTGCGCAGGGCCACGTACTGGGTGGTATTGCTGTAAGAGGTAATGGCCTGGACGGTTGGAGCGCCGTTGGTAACGGCTGAGGGCGGAATCTGATAGTTGATTGCCGCCGATTGAGAAGTACCAACCGTAAAGGTATCGGCCGGGTTAGAGCCGGTAATCGGTACGCGGTTAGTCCCAAACTTTAGATAATAAGGGTTGCCGGAGGGCGGGTGGTTATGCACTTTGATGGTGATGATCGAGTTGATCGGCCAGTTATAGCCGCCATCAACGGTGATAAAGGCGCCGGTGGGGGTATTGATGGTGATTTGCTTGGAGGCCACCTGGTTAGACGTGGTCATATTGGGCGGGTCGCTGACCGGGTGAGAAGTAATGTTAAAGTTGCCGTTGGGCCAGCCGTTGGGCCAGCCGGGCACGCCCGGTTCAAAAACCGTCCAGAGGATGGGCACGATGGTATTGCCCAAAGCGTTGGTTGGTTGGGCCGTGCGCCCAATGTAATAGGTATTAGAGCCGCCATCGCTGATGCGAATATCATATTTTTTGCCGGGGGTGTGGCCCTCCAGGCTGATATAGAGGGTATCGCCCTGGGTAAACTGGGTCAGGTTGCCGGCCAGGGTGATCCTGGGTTGGTTGATGTAGATATCGGTAGAAGCATAGGTGGTGGCGTAGTTGTCGGCGCTGCTGCGACTTTCAATTTTACAGGGGGCGCCGCCGGCCGGGCAAAGGTTGCCGACATCGGGCAACTGCCACGGCGAAAGCGTGACGTTGGCGCTGACCCCGGTGGTAATAACCTGCTGAGAGGCCAGGCCATAGTTCAAATAAACGTTGAAGGGGGCTTTGGTGGAGTCGTGAGCCACCAGTTGAATTTGAATAAAGGATTTGGCCGCCCACACGTTGCCGTCTTTAATCACGATTGAAGGCACGGTATTGATGCCGACCGTCACTTTTTGGGAAGCCGTCGCCAGCCGGTTGGGGTACTGGTTCTCGCGGGTGGAGAAAAGGTCATACTGGCCGGCGGGGATGCTGCCATCCACCAGGCAGTCAAAATCACCGCTGTTTTGGGTGCCGGTATTTTTGCTGGCGCAAATTTTATAAGAGCCTAAATAGATGTCGTAAGGGCCGCCCTGGCTCTGATGGTTCTCTAAATGCACGGTGAGATTATCGTTTTGCAGCACCGTGTAACCGCTCAACGACCAGATTTGCTCGCCGTTAGGGCCGACCCCAACGGAAGAGGTATTGGTGAAGAGGCTGGATGAGCCAATGGCCGGCGGAGGGGCGTTGCCCAAAGCGGGGTCAATGCCCTCATTCTGCATGGCCACCCGGCCCTGCACCTGGATAGAGCTGTCGGAGCGGCCCATCATGGCATCCACAATAGTATCCAGGATGGGGTCAAGCATTTCAACGTTGTAAAAAACGCTGACCTCCACATTCAACCCCTGGGTGCCGGGGTGGTCAACCACTTCGATGGGGGTGGTCAGTGAGGTGGTTGAGCTGATCATCTGGCCCACCACCAGGATGCCATAATTGCCCGGTTTTTGGGTACACGAGTCTGAATTGATGATTTCGGTGGCGGTACACCCGGTTCTAAGGGCCATGGTTTGGAGGCGAGTCCGGGCCATCTCTTTGATGGCCTCAACCCGCAGCGCCGGATCGCAGTTCCAGGGGGCCGTAGCGCCGGGCTGCCCCTCCGGTTTAGTACACAGGTTAGGTTGTCCCGAGGCAGGGACATAACCGGCGGTAACATAGGGCTTACCGGTGATAGCATAGCGCGCCGCTTCTCTGGCAGCCGTTTGCACGGTAGTGTAAGCCCAAATGATCCGGGCTGCTTCAACAATGGCCAGCAAAGCCAGCAGCAGGAACGGTAAAATTAATGCAAACTCTACCAGGCCTTGACCTTTTTGTTTCTTGATTAACACGGCTAAACTCCCCCGACAGTAAAAGTTGTCTGTCGGCTAAACATGAGGTTTATCTATGAAAAAGTCTCACATTTGCCAAAAAGGATACGGGTGCATAGCCGGGCGACCAAAATTTAAGCTTATCATCATACCTAAAATTATAGAATTTACGCATGGGCTGTCAATGTGACCAAAAGCCTAACACGTGGAGAGGTTGGACGACTCTAAAAAAATCGAGGCCAAGCCAGATACAACAGCCAAGCCTCGATAGGCTATTTTAAAGAAATGGGGGGATTTGAACAGGAGGATTTATACTTTGACAATGTTACATTTCAAATAATGGTTCACGGACGCGAAGCGCACAGATTTACACGGATAAGGCTTAAAAACAAAAAAACGGTCTTTATCCGTGTTCATCCGTGAACTAATTTATAGCTTATGTCAATTTAACATTGTCAAAATACTCATAAAAACATCGAAGGATGACAGGGCTGGATATTTCCCCCCTGCAGCTCTCCAACCTCCGGTTTGCACCCCAAGTTATCGAGAAGATACAATTAGACGGAGGGAACCCAGAATTCAATGCGGGTGCCTCGTCCGAGGGCGCTGTCAAATTGGATTTCACCGCCCAACATTTCAACCTGCTCCTGGGTAGAACTCAAGCCGATGGTTTTGCGCTGGCGGGCGGCGGCCAGGGCGGCGGCCACATCAAAGCCGCTGCCGTCATCTTCAACCAACACGGTGGTGCGGTCATCCCCCACATTGAGGGCAATTTGCACATGGGCGGCATGGGCGTGGTCGCGCACGTTTTTGAGCAAATTCTGAATCACCCGAAAGATGGTGACTTCGGTGTGGGGCGGCAGGCGCAAATCACGGCCGCTGATGGTCAAGTTGCAAGCAATGCCGGTTTTCTGCTCAAAGTCCTCGATACTCTTTTTTAAGGTAGGCGGCAGGCCCAAATCATCCAGCATCATGGGGCGCAGGTCAAAAATAAACTCGCGCACCTTCTGAAAAGTGCTGCTGACCGCGTTTTTCAGTTCGCTCAACTCGGTTCTGGCTTTGACCGGGTCGGTATCAAAGAGGCGCTCGCAAATTTCCGCTTGCAGAATCAAATTGGTCAGCGATTGGGCCGGGCCATCGTGGAGCTGATTGGCTAAACGCTGCCGCTCGGTTTCCTGGGCATTAATAATTTTGATAATGCCGCTCACCTCAACCACTTCGCCGCTGCTGGTTTGTTTGGGGCTGGCCGTCTCGGTGCTAGAAAGAATCCCCCCGGAAATATCCAGGATCCGGCGCAAGCTTTCGGCGTAACGCTTGAGATTTTCCTGCCGGCTTTGTAGTTGTTCCACCTGCCCCCGCATCATAAACAGGCGCATCTGGGCTTCTTGGGCGGCGTTATAAATTTCTTTAATATCCTGACGCGGCACGGTATCAATATTGGCCTCCATGGTGCGCACTTTGTTGGTTAACTGGGCGTTGCGCTGGGCCAACTTTTCCACCTCGGAGGAGCTTTGCTTGACCAGGATGTCAATCTCTTTCAGTTCTTTTTGAATTTGCTCGTATTCCTGGCCGGTTTGCTCAATAATTTGGACAGGCGAAACCTGGATTGCAGGTTCCGGGGCGGACGGGGCAGGACGGGCTAAATTTTGCAGGCGTTGTAAAGTCATGCGGCTCCCCTTATCTATTGCTCTTGTTCATCATGCAGCCGGATCCAACCCCGCCTGACGGCGTAGAGGGCGGCCTGGGTCCGGTCGTTAACCGCTAATTTTCTAAGAATGCTGGTCATATGGTTTTTTACCGTTTGGCGGCTGATGCCCAGGGCATAGGCTACCTCTTTATTGCTCTGGCCGCGGGCGATGTGCTGCAAAATTTCCATCTCACGCGGCGAGAGCGGGGCAAACATTTCGTTGGGCATGCCGTCCACATAGGCCACTTTGTCAAACTGCTGCAGCAGCCAGCTAGCCACCTCAGGCTTGTTCAAAACTTCATCATCAATGACGTAATTGCCCTTGCTAACCTGCCGCACCGCTTCAATCAAGCGGCGGGGGGTAATATCTTTGGGAAAATAAGCGGCTGCCCCGGCCCGGACGGAGTGGAAAATCTGCTCGTCATCGTGGTAGGCGGTCAACATAATCACTGCGATTTCCGGCACAATCTGTTTTAGCTCACGCGTCACCTGCAAGCCGTTCATGCGGGGCAGGTTAATATCCATGATGATGACTTTGGGCAGCAGTTGTTTGGCCAGCCGAAAGGCTTCCTCTCCGTCGGCCACCTCCATGATAACCTCTAAATCATCTTCCGACTCCAGGACTCGGCGTAACCCCTGCCGAAAAAGAGGATGGTCATCCACCAGCATAATACTTGTTTTTGGCATAATTTTTCTCCTAAATTACAGGGTTGCAGGGTAACAAATGCTGCCTGCTACTTTGCTATCTTGCTACCTGCCTCCTTGCTACCTGTTTATAAATCTGGGTATGGAATGGACAAGATCACCTGCGTTCCATTCAGGTCGCTCAAAATGCGCAGCTTGCCGTTTAACAACTCGGCATAATCTACCATGCGGGCTAACCCCAAATTTTTACGGGCTTTGCCCACCTGCTCCAGGTTTAACCCGGCGCCGTTATCGGTGACGCTAAAGTGAAGCTGCCCTTCTTTTTCTTCGATGACGACGGTGATCTGGCTGGCCCGGGCGTGACGGTAGGCGTTGGTCAGGGCCTCTTGAATCACCCGAAAGATGGTGATTTCAAAGATGCTGGGCAGGCGGCCCACGTTAGTGTTAACAAACAATTGGGTTTTCAAGCCGGTTCTGGTTTCAAATTGTTCCAGGTAACGCCTGATGCCCGCGCCCAGCCCAAAACTCCCCAAAATGGCGGCCGGCTCCAGGTCTACAATAAACTGGCGGATGGTGGCCAGGCCGCTTTCCAATTCAGCTTGCAGCGATTCCAGCCCGGTCGCAACCGCTTCGGTATCGTGGGCCAGCAGGGTGCGGCACGAGGCCAACTCAAACACGGCGTTAGCCAGGAGTTGGCCGACATGGTCTTCTAGCTCATGGGCCAGTTGGGCCCGCTCCTCTTCCTGGCTTTGCAAAATCCTGACCCGCGGCCAGTGTTCAACCTCAAGCGGCGGCGCCTCAAGCCCATTCTGCACAGCTTCATACAGCGTCCGGCTTTGTTCAGATAATTTGCTCAAATATTGGCTAAGCTGCTGCCAGTGCAGGGGAGATTGGCCTGGCGGGTGACCATTGTCCGACTCGTGCAGCGCCTGCTCATAGGTTAACAGGGCTTGTTGAGCCAGAGTATGGAACTTTTGCTCTGTTTCTTGCAAAACAGTGCTGAGGTTAGCTAAAAAGCTGGCAGCATTGGCGGTTTCATCGGTCATCGAGTTTGCTCCACCAAAAGTACAGTTTATAGTATACCATAAGCGATAATAATATGTCCAGAAAAATTTTAAGGAAATGCTGAACAGGGTTGCAAAGCAGCAAGGTTGCAAGGTAACAAAGTAGCAATTTGTTTGCAGCGGGCTACCCTGCTACCTGCTACCCCTGCTACTTGATCTGATACACCGTCATGCTATCGCCGCCGGCCGGTTGACTCCCCCCCGCCGGGGTGCTGTAAAGCGGGACCAGGTGCGGGTCACGGGTCAACTGGGGATACCAGGAGGGAAAGGTGACCAGGTATTCGGCCCGCCGGGTGCGGATAAAATCAAGTAGGGCCGGCTCGTCCCGGATGATGGGGATGATTTCCGGGGTAATCAGGCCGGCCAGGTCAATCAACGGGCGCTCGGCAAAATACCCAATCGCGCCGATGTCGTGGGCGGCAACGAGGGCATCAGGGGCGGTATTGTCTTGTAGCCAGTGAGCCGCCGCCACCATCTCGCTTTGGATAAAGCGGACATCCCGGCCATAGGCTTGTGCGCCGATGAGGATAAAGGCCGGCAGCAGCAGGGCTAAGGAGGCCAGCGCGGCCGGCCGCACCACCCGCCCACTCAAGGAACGCCGGGGCAGGCGGTTCAGCAGGCAGGCCGTACCCCACAGCCCCAACAAAATGAGCCAGGGAATGGCCGGGATCTGGTAGCGCCCGTGCTGGTAGGTGACAGGCAGCCGCAGCCCGTAGAGCAGCAAAAACCCCAGCCACCACAGCCAAACGATCAGCAGCGAGGTGCGGCGCTGGGTGAGAGTCAGCCAGGCGGCCAAGAGCAGGCCGGGCAGCAATAAAATCTGCGGCCCGATAAAAACCACCCGGAACACGCCCTGCACCGTTTCCACCGTCTCCCCCAAGTTGCCAAAAAGCCGCCACCACAAGGGATAACTTTCTAAAATTACCCGGTACTCGGCTTGCTTGGCATAGAAGGTGTTGGGGAAGGGTTGGCCGGTGTTCCACAGGTGAAAGGCCAGGTAGGGGGTCAACAGCAGGATGACGCCCGCGCCCAGCGATAACAAA
>CAZDMM010000110.1:0-13998 GCA_964505845.1 uncultured Caldilineaceae bacterium | reverse complement strand
CCTGCTCAAATAGAGCCACCAAATCGCCGGGAGCGACAATTTTGCCCTCGGCGTCGCCGGCATCCTGCCCGGCCAAAAAGAGCAGCCGCCCGCCGCTGGTCACAATACCGTGATTGAAGCCTTTAGGGGCCGGCAGGGTAGGGGGATTGATGAGTTGTTTGTCCATAATACCTCCCGGTGACCGCCGACCACAGACCGTGGACCGCCAACTGGCCGTCGTCTGTCGGCGGTCGGCGGTCGCTTTAGCGGCCTACAAATTTCGGCTCGACCTTCTCCTTGAACGCCTCGTAGAAGCGGCGGTGATCCTCGGACATCAGCAAAAGAGCCTGGGCCTGCGCCTCCGCTTCCAGGGCCGAGAGCAAATCCATGTGCCACTCGTTGTTGACCATGCGCTTGGTCATAGAGAGGGCAAAGGCTGGCCCCTGGGCCAGCCGCTTGGCCCAGGCCAGGGCGGTGGGCAGCAATTGGTCGGGCGGGACAACGCGGTTGACCAGGCCGTACCGTTCGGCTGTGACGGCGTCAATCGCGTCGCCCAGCAGCAGCAGCTCCAGCGCCCGCCCCTGGCCGATGACGCGGGGCAGCAGATAGGCCGCGCCCATGTCGGCCCCGGTCAGGCCCACTTTGGTGAACAAAAAGGCAAATTTGACCTGCTCTGAAGCAATGCGCAAATCCGAGGCCAGGGCAATCACCGCACCGGCTCCGGCAGTTGTGCCATTGAGGGCGGCGATAATCGGCTTGTCCAGCAGCCGCATATGGCGCACCACCTCGCCCGTCATGCGGGTAAAATCCATGTGCCCTTTGACATCCTGCTTGAACAGCTCCCCGATGATGCCATGCACGTCGCCGCCGGAGCAAAAGCCGCGGCCCTGACCGGTCAGCACTACCACCTTGACTGAGTCATCATGGCGCAGTTCCTCAAAGAGCCGGCGCAACTGGTCGTACACCTCAAAGGTCAGCGCGTTCAACACCTCTGGCCGGTTAAAGGTCAGGGTCGCAATGCCCTCGTTGACTTCGTACAGAAAATCGTAGCTCATAAAAATCCCTCTTTCTCGTTAAAACATGATGGGTGGTGCGTGTTCCGTTTGTCTTACGCACCACGCACCACGTTTCACCCCATCACCATCCCCCCATCCACATTAATGGCCTGGCCGGTAACGCCGTAACTGCTCTCCTGAGCCAGAAAGACCACCACCGCCGCCACCTCTGCTGGGGTGATGAGCCGGTTTTGGGGACTCATTTTTTCCAATGACTCGCGGGCCTGGGTCTGGCTCATGCCGGTGCGGGCGGCGATGTTGTCAATCGTGCCCTGGGTCATGGGCGTGTCCATATAGCCGGGGCAGACCGCGTTGACCGTGATGTGATAAGGCGTCAATTCCAGGGCCAGGGAGCGAGTCAGCCCCAGCACGCCCTGTTTGGCCGCGCTGTAGGCGGCAATATACCGCCCGCCGATTTTGGAAATGATCGAGGCGATAGTGATAATCCGGCCCCAGCGCCGCTCGACCATGCCCGGCACAAAAGCTTTGGTCACGTAGTAAACGCTGGTCAGGTTGAGCAATAACATGCGGTGCCACACCTCATCGGGGTGATTCAAAAACTTGTGACTCGTCCCGCCGCCGGCGTTGTTCACCAAAATATCTATCCCACCGAGGCTTTCACTAGCCGTCGCCGCCAGCCGCTCCACCTGGGCCGGGTCGGTCACGTCGCAGGGAATCGCCACCCCGCGCCGGCCCAAGCCTTGAATTTGGGCCGCCGTCGCCTCAATCTCGCCGGGAGTGCGGGCGCTGACCACCACTTCGGCCCCGGCCTGGGCCAGCGCCAGGGCGATGCTTTGCCCAATCCCTCGCCCTGCTCCCGTCACCAGCGCTCGCCGGCCCACTAACGGTAATTTATCACCACTTTCCACAGATTGTAACCTTCTTTCAAACGTTCAAACGTTAGAACGTTGAACGCTACTGATAGCGTAGTCCGGCCCACCGCTGCGTCAACTTCTACAGCAAGATCAGAGCTGCAGGCCGTGAGAACTTCCCAGAAACTTGAGAGGGAACCGGCGGAGGCACATTACCCCAGCTTCCGGGAAGTTCAAGGGATAGCTGCATCAACTTTGAACCTGGGGACACAGGCCCAATTTCCTATCCCATTTTAACGCCATCTTTACGGCAGAATTGACCCGGTTCTTTTATAATTTGGTCAATAAATTTGCTCTTTACCAACCTAATAGCATGGCCTGCGGAGTTGTCCCATGTCACCCCTCATCTTCTCGACCCGTTCTCTTTGGAATTTGTGCTGTACCACTCTAACCCGTTTCCCGATTCAGCCGCCTCACACCTGGCTGACTCGCTTATTACACCGCAGCCCCATGCTGTTGGGTTGGTTTTTGACCCTCTTCCTGCTCAGCCCCATGGTTACGCCCGCCGTTTTTGCCAGCGAACCGGCGGCGACTCCCTCCGCCCAATTAATCATCCCCAGCATCGAACTCAACAGCGCCGTTACGCCGGTCGGCTGGCGCGAGGTTAAAATCAAGGGCCAAACCTACGGCCAATGGCTGGTAGATGATAACCTGGTCGGCTGGCACAACCTCTCGGCCCGGCCTGGACAAATTGGCAACACCGTGCTGAACGGCCACAGCAACGTTTATGGCCAGGTCTTTCGGCGCTTGCCCGAAGTCGAGGTGGGGGATAACATCCTGCTGTGGGCCGGCGGTCAGCCCCATCGCTATGTGATTACCCAAAAAATTGTAGTTCTGGAAAAGGGCGCGTCTTTGCAGCAGCGCATCGAAAACGCCAAGCTGCTGCTGCCCACCCCCGATGAGCGCCTGACCTTGATCACTTGCTTTGGCCCCGAGGCGGCCTATCGGCTCATCGTGATTGCCAAACCCACTGCCCCCTAATCAAAGTGTTTGATCTTTGACCAAACTCAAATGAACGCAGATGACGCAGATTCAACTGATTTTCGCTGATTTTTTTCCTAAATTTTTCTGCGTAAATCTGCGCCTGCGATCAGCGTTGATCTGCGTTCTATTGAAAAAGTGCAGGCGACTCACTTTGCCCGGATGCGCTGCCGGGTTTGCCAGACGATGCGGCCAAACTCCAGCAGGTGTTGGATCGGGTTGATGTGACTCTTCTCCCCGGCGTAAATGGTGCGAATCGGCACCCAGACCAGGCGATACCCGCGCTGCACGCAGACCACAATCATCTCCACCTCAAATTGAAAGCCCTGCTCCTGGCTGGCCAGCATCGCTTCCAGCAGGCGGCGGCTGATCAGGCGATAGCCCGACTGGTTGTCGCGCACCCGCCGGCCCAGCGCCCAGGAAAAGAGCCAGCGCCCGACGGTGTTGGAGCAGCGGCGCACCAGCGGCATCTGGCTAAAGCTGCGCGCCCCGATGATCAGGTCGGCCTGATGATCCCGATAAGCTTCCAAAAAGCGCGGCAGTTCCGCCGGATCATGCTGGCCGTCGGCATCCAGGGTGACAACGGCCTCATAGCCGCCCGCCACCGCCCAGCGAAAACCGGCCTTCAAAGCCGCGCCCTTGCCCGCATTGGGAAGCTGGCGCAGCACCGTCGCCCCGGCCGCTTCGGCGCAGGCGGCGGTATCGTCGGTGGAGCCGTCATCTACGACCAGCACCGGCAGGTGAACCAGCGCGCCGTGTACTACGGCAGCGACTCGCTCCGTTTCGTTGTAGGCGGGAATCAGGGCAAGGATAGGAGTAGTTAGGGTATCAGGCATGGGTAATGAATATTATCCTCCCAACTCCTTTTTCTGTCGAGTCCACAAGCGCCGGTGAGCCGCCAATAAAAGAGGCTGAAATTCATCTCCTGTCACTTTTACAAAACATACCCTTGAAAGTATCATATCATATGGGTGTGACCAATTTGAGTTGTAGTATAGGGCCTTGTGCCCGTTTTAGGCTTTACAAACGCCCACAAGGGGCTTTACTACCCCAATTGCAACTCATTTTGGTCACACCCATATCATATTGAAGTATTTTTCCTACTGAGTCCGGGGTGCAACCAACTAACCGACCTATACAGAAACTACCTCAGCCCGACGATGTGGCCACAGTCGCTTCTTTGGTCCTGAGCCGCTCGCCCCACCACCTATCTCTTCATTTGACCCACTTCATTGGCCGGGAACGAGAGTTAGCTGAAGTGAAGCAATTGCTGGCTACCAGCCGGCTCTTGACCCTAACCGGCCCCGGCGGCAGCGGGAAGACCCGTCTGGCCAGCCAGACAGCCAGCGACTTGCTGGCCGCAACTGCCTATTCCGATGGAATCAGGTGGGTCGAGTTGAGCAGTCTCAATGACCCGGAGCTAGTGCCTCAAGCGGTAGCCACGGCCATGTCTGTACGGGAGCAGCCGGGCCGTCCCATGCTCGAAATGATCCTTGATGATCTTCTATCAAAGCACCTGCTGTTGGTGCTGGACAACTGTGAACATCTCACCTCTGCCTGCGCCCGGCTGGCCGATGAGATCTTGCGCCTATGTCCAAACGTGTCCATTCTGGCGACGAGCCGGGCGCCGTTGCAGGTTGAGGCTGAAACCACGTGGCCGGTCCCGCCGCTGGCGGCGCCTACCCCTGAGTGGTGGGCTGAAAGCAGGCCCACCGAGGCGCTGGCCCGGTTTGAAGCGGTTCAACTCTTCACCAGCCGCGCTGTCGCCGTTTTACCAGGCTTCCACCTGTCTGCTGAGAATGACACGGCTGTGGCTCAGATCTGCTACCGGCTCGATGGCCTGCCCCTGCCCATCGAGTTAGCCGCCGCCCGTCTCAAAGTTCTCTCCCCCGCCCAGATTGCCGAACGCCTGGATCAGGCGCTGGCCCTGCTGACCCGGGGCAGCCCCCTGGCCGCTCGGCGACACCAGACCCTCCGGGCTACTCTCGACTGGAGTTACGACTTGCTGGCCGCGCCGGAGCGGGTTTTGTTGCGCCGCCTGGCCGTGTTCGCGGGCGGCTTTACCCTGGAGGCCGCGGAGAGTATCTGTCCAGATGGGACACTCGAACCGGCCGCTGTGCTCGATACGCTCTCGAACCTGGTAGATCAATCCCTGGTAATGGTGGAACGCCTCCCCACCGGCCGGCCGTGGTACCGGCTGCTGGAGACCATTCGCCAATACAGCCAGGAGAAACTACAGGCTACCGCTGAAAGCAGACTGCTGCGCGAGCGGCACCTGGATTGGTACCTGGCTCTGTCCGAAGAAGCTGAAACCGGACTCAGGGGGGCACAGCAGGGGGCCTGGTTGGAACGATTGGAACGAGAGCACGACAACCTGCGAGCGGCGCTCGATTGGAGCCAGGAGGCCGGACAGATCGAGCAGGGGCTGCGCCTGGCGGCCTCACTGCACTGGTTCTGGGATCGGCGGGGCTATCTGAGTGAGGGCCGGGCGCGCTTGCAGGCTCTGCTAAAGCGCAGCCAAGACCAGGCCACTGCCGTTTCTCCTTCCGCCTCCTGGCGGCAGGCGCGAGCGTATGCCCTTCACGGGGCGGCCTCGCTCGCCTTTGATCAGGGAGATGGGGAGGCATCGGCGGCTTTAGCGGAAGAGAGTGTGGCTCTCTTTCGCCAGTTGGATGACCGGCGCGGTTTGGCCCTGGCCTTACCCCGCCTGGCTTTTGGCCGTGGGCTGGCCAGCGCTGAGGCCCGGCGGCTGCTGGCGGAGTCCCTCCACCTAGCGCAAGAATTGGATGAGGTCTGGCTGCTCGGCCTTAACCACATGCTGCTGGGCCAGGTAGCCTTTTTTCAGGGGGACTACCTGCCCGCCGGGGCTGAACTTGAGGCGGCATTGGCCTTGATGCGCCGGAGTGGAGACCCCTGGGGCTTGGTTCATACCCTGGGTCCCCTGGGTATGGTTAAACTGGCCCAGAGAGAGTTTAACCAGGCTCGATCTTATCTTGAAGAGAGTTTACTCCTTGCCCGCGATGTGGGGGATACTCGCTCGATGGCCCTGATCGCTGCTTCCGTTGCCGATGTGGCTCGCTGCCAGCGAGACTACGATCGGGCCGCTGAACTCTACGCTGAGAGCCTGGCCTTGTACCGGAAATTGGGCAATCAAGCGGAGATCCCGGCGATTTGGCATAATCAGGGTTACGTTGCTCTGGGTAAAGGAAACTACGGAGCAGCCCAAGCTCTTTTTACCGATAGTCTGCTGCGGCAGCTTGAAAGAGGCAATCGGGCCGGGGTAGCCGAAGGATTGGCTGGCCTGGCGGCGCTGGCTGGTGCGCAAGCTGCCCCGGAGCGAGCCGCCCGGCTTTTTGGCGCTGCCGCCGCTATTCGCGAGACTATCGCAGCCCCGGTGTGGCCGGCCGAACGCTTTGAAGTTGAGCGCCATGAAGCGGCCGTACAAGCCCTGCTTGGCGAGTCAAATTTCGCTCGTCTCCAGGTGGCCGGGCGGGCGCTGACCCTGGAACAGGCCGTAGCTTATGCTCTCCAAGATTTCCGGCAGGCGGCCGAAGGGAGGACTGACTCCCTGTCCCGGCAGGAGATGAAGCAGCACTTTGACGGGCTAACGGCCCGCGAGCGCGAGGTGGCCGGCCTGATCGCTCAAGGTCACTCCAATCGAGCCATTGCTGCGGCGCTGGTCATCACCGAGCGGACCGCCGAGCGACACGTGGCCAATATTCTATCCAAGCTCGGCTTTACCTCGCGGGCCCAGATTGCGGCTTGGGCTGTCCAAAAAGGGCTGAACCAACCGAGTAATTCCTGAAAAACGCAAGAGCGTTGCTGTTTAGCATGCTTTTCCTCTGGCTGTCTTTGCTACGTACCCCCGCTAAAATCTACATACTGCCTCCCTCCGCAAATGAGTGTTTTTACCGATGCTAGCCCGGCCATTTTTTGCTAAATTAAGAGGGCCGGTGGAAATGACATCGAGCCGGTGATATTAGAAAAGGAGCTTCCCAATGATGAAACTCATTGCCAAATTTGCCCTCGCAATCTTAATCATTGTGCTTCTGTACTTGTTGATTTCAGGAAATCTGCTTTCCCCATCACCCTTCGTAATAGCAGCGCAGGTGTTAGCCGTTACCCTAAACTTGTGGGCGCGGCGAAGCTTTCAGGCAGGCCAGTTCAGTATCCATGCCGAACCAAGAGAAGGGCAACTGCTGTTGAGAGGACCTTACCGGTTTATTCGCCATCCGATGTATGCTTCAGCCTTGCTCCTTGTCTGGTCAAGCATTCTGGGACATATCTCCCCTATCAATGTGGTTATCGGTCTGATTATGACAGGCGTCATTGCTATTCGCATCATGGTCGAAGAACAGTTTCTGCGTACACGCTATCCTGACTATGAAGAATACTCGCGCAAAACCAGGCGGATCATTCCTCTCATCATCTAGCGTTGAGGGGGGTGATCCATAAATGTATCCCATATAAAATAATGAAAGGAGAGATAACTTTATGTCAGCCGAGCAGAACATTGCCACATTCCGGCGCGTGATTGAGGAGGGCTTTAATAAGGGAAACGTAGCTGCCCTGGATGAGTGCTTTCCCCCCACTTACACCGAGCATCAATTTGATCTACCCTCGACGCTCAAAGAGTTTAAGGGGTCAATTCACTATCTTCGCCATACCTTTGCCGATTTCTCCCTCACCATTGAGGATATTGTGGCAGTGGAAGATAAAGTCTGGGCGCGTATGACAGGACGTGGCGTCCACACCCAGGCGTTTATGGGGCGTCCGCCGGCGGGTAAGTCGTTTGAGATTACGGTGATTGATATTTGCCGCTTTGAGCACGGCCAGATCGTTGAGCATTGGGGCGTACCGGACCGGTTTCATCTGATGGCTCAACTGGGCTTGTTACCCCAACCCCCCCAGTCACAATAAGTGCAGCGAACTCATCACACACAAATCGGCCCGGCCGGCAGCCAAAATAGTATTGACCTCGTCGGTGGTGGTCAGATTACCGCCGACGAGGATGGGTAGTTTGGTTTTGCTGCGCAGCCAATCGCTGTAAAAGGTCAAATAGCCGGGGCCGTAGGCGGGGTGGGCCTCGGCGGTGGTTTGACCGGCCAGGGGTTCGATGAGGTCACAACCGTGCGCTTTCAAAATTTCGGCTACGGCCACCGCCTCATCAAGGCTGAAGCCTCCCGCCAGGCAGTCGGTCGCCGTCAGCGCCACCGCGAGTGGTTTATCCTCCGGCCAGGCGGCCCGCACAGCCCGGAAAACGACCAGCGGAAAGCGCAGCCGGTTCTCCAGCGAGCCGCCATACTCATCCTCCCGCCGGTTGGCCAGCGGGGAGAGGAAGCCGGCCAGCAAATAGCCGTGCCCAACATGGAGTTGCAGCAGGTCAAAGCCGGCGGCGTCGGCCAGCCTGGCCGCCGCCACAAACTCGCCGCACACACTCTCCATCTCCGCTGGCCCCATCGCCAGGGGAATCTGACTTTGCCTGGTATACGGCAGCGGCGAGGCCGACAGCAGCGGCCAGCCGCCGGTTCGCAGCGGTCTGTCCAGACCTTCGCGCCGGGGCCGGGTAGCGCCGCGCCGCCCGGCGTGAACCAACTGCACCCCGATTTTGGCCGGGGAGTCGCTATGCACCGCCTCCACGATACGCTGCCAGGCGGCCAGATGGTCGGGCTGATACAAGCCCACCGAACCGGCGGTAATCCGCCCCTGGGCCGAGACCGCCACCGGCTCGGTCAGCACCAGCCCGGCTCCGCCCACGGCCCGGCGGTGCAGTTGAGCGGCGTGAGCCTCGTTGGGCAGCCCCTCTACGGCGGAGTCGGAGGCGGTGGGCGATAAAACGGCGCGATTGGGCAAGGTCAGCCCGCGCAGGTGGAAGGGGGTAAAGAGCGGCGGCGGGGCGATGAGACCCCCTCCCGCCCCCCCCCTCTGAAGGGGAGGAGTCGCCCCCCCCTCAACTCCCCCCCCTGAGAGGGGGGGGGCGGGGGTGGGTTGAGCAGTAAACCACCGCTCCACCGCTTCCACAAAATGGGGGTCGCGCTGGCGCAGGTTATCATAGGTGACGCGGCCGCTGCGGGTCATCAGGTGAAAGGTGAATTGGGGCGGCTCCAAATAGAGGGTGCGGGAGATGGTTTCAAAATAAATCCGGCTCTCGCGGGCCGCCTCCTGCAAGGCTTCGACGCGGGGCCGGCGTTCCAACTCGTAGTCGTTCAGCGCCGCGTCCAGGTTGGGGTGCTGCTCCACTGCGTTGACCAGGGCAATGGCCGATTCCATGGCCAGCTTGGTGCCGGAGCCGATGGAGAAGTGGGCGGTGTGGGCGGCGTCGCCCAGCAAAACAATGTTCCCGTGCCGCCAGCTTTTGTTTTTGACCCGCACAAAGTTGATCCACTTGGAGTTGTTGGACATCAACCGGTGGCCGCCCAGGTTGGCGGCAAAAAGCTGCTCACAGTAGGCGATGCTCTCGGCCTCGCCGGCCTGCTCCAGCCCGGCCCGCCGCCAGACCGACTCCTCGCACTCGACGATGCAGGTGCCGGTCGTCCCGTCAAAAGGATAGGCGTGCACCTGAAACAGGCCGTGCTCGTTCTCTTGAAAAATGAAGGTAAAGGCGTCAAAAACCTTATCGGTGCCCAGCCAGATATACTTGGCTTTACCCACCTCCAAATCCGGTTTGAAGATGTGAGCGTACGTTTGGCGCACCAGGCTGTTGACTCCATCGGCCGCCACCACCAAATCATAATCCGACTCAAGCGAGGGCGTCAGTTGAGCCAAATCGGTGATGTCGGTTTGAAAGTGCAGCTTGACCCCCAACTCCTGGCAGCGGCTTTGCAAGATGTGGAGCAGGGTGCGGCGCGAGATGCCGGAAAAAACATTGCCGCCGCAGCGCCGCACCTGGCCGCGATACCACACGTCAATATCATCCCAGATGACAAAACTAGCGGTGATCTCTGTGTAGGTTTTGTAATCGGCTTCACGGAACGAGGCCAGGGTGCGGTCAGAAAAAACAACGCCCCAGCCGTAGGTGGCGTGACGCGGGTTGCGCTCGATCAGGGTGATGTCGTGCTGCGGGTTGGCTTTTTTGAGCAAAAGGCCAAAGTAGAGACCGGCGGGGCCACCGCCCAGGATCAGGACTTTCATAGTCGTCGCTTCTCAGTTCATTTAGATGGTTGATGGTGCGTGTTGCGTAAAGCCAACGGAACACGCAACAGAGCCAAAGGCCCCCTGGTGGCGTAGCACGTTGACCTTAGCCCACGACTTCCGCCAACCGCTGCAACTGGTTGATCTCCGCCACGGCGGGGAAGAGCACCAGCTCGTCGCAGCCGGCGTCGGCGTAACCCCGCATGAATTGGGCGATAGCCTGGGGGGTGGTCAGCAAACCGGCGGCGATTTTTTCGGCAAAGGGGCCGGTGAAGGCGTAGTAATGGCGCAGGTAATCAGCCCCACTTTCGGACGCTTCCTCGCCGAGGGCAAAGTAGCCCATGCTCCACAGGCGGGGCTGGCCGGGCCGGCCGGCATCCAGCCAGGCGGCGCGAGCCTTCTCGGCGGCGCGGGCAAAGGTTTTGGGCGGGCCGCCGCCATGCACGTAGCCATCGGCGTAGCGGGCCACACGGGCAAAGGTGGAGTCGCTGCCGCCGCCCACCAGCAGTTCCGGGCCGTGGGGCTGCACCGGGCGCGGCCCGGCGGACTCATCCTCCCACAGGTCGCGCAGAGTGGCGAGCTGCTCGGTCAAACGCTTGCCCCGGCTGTGATAATCTACCCCGGCGGCAACATAATCTTCCTGACGCGCTCCCACCGCCAATCCCAGGGTGAGCCGCCCGCTGGACAGGGCGTCTACGCTGGCGGCGGCTTTGGCCAGCAAGGCGGTATTGCGCAAGGGGCTGATGATGATGGTCGTCGCCAGGCGGATGCGCTCGGTGACGGCGGCAGCGGCAGCCAGCACGGCCAGTGGGTCGTAGCTGTCATACACCAGGCGATCCAGCACGCCCAAGCAGGAGAAAGGGCCGGCGTCGGCCTGGCGCGCCCACTCCAAGATGAGTTCCCGGCCTACACCGGGGTTGGTGTTGGGGAGTCCAATCCCTACGCGCATAGGAGGCTCCTAAAAAATAGTGTCAGGTGTCAAGTGTTCGAGTGTCAAGTGTTCCGGTGTCCCAACTGCTACGTCTTCTTGGAGTGCAAAAGCTATAGCTTTTGCGCTTCGAGACGCTGTTTACCACGACGGGGTGTGAGGCTGTCAACGAATATGAAACAAATAAACGAATGGCTGGCTGTTGTAATTCGTTTATTCGTTGTTCATTCGTTGACAGTCGGTTCAATTCTACCCGCTTCTCAAGGCCAGGCAACGAATTTTTGATTCCAAAACACAGTGGGGGAACAGTGATGGATTTATCATATCATCCAGCCGGGGAGATGTCAAAGTGTTGTTACTTTTAGGTAAAAACCCGTTTTCTTGAAGAAAACGGGTTTTTGAAATCTGGCTTCCGGGAGGTTTATTTTTCTCCGCCGCCGGGGATGACGATCAGGTGGGCCAGGGAGTCTTTGCCTCTGATGGCGATGGCTTCTTCGCCTTTGTGGGCGCGGCCCAGTTTGGATAAGGCCCTGGCATAGACCGTCTTATTGTTCCCTTTTTGCGAAACCAGCATCAACCGGTCGGAGGCGGAGGCGGAGGCGGCGACGGCCACCTTATCCGGGGCGGTCAGCTTGACGGCGATGACCCCCTGGCCGTAGCGGGCCTGCTTGGGAAATTCCGTCAAAGCTACCCGTTTGCCCAGGCCCTGCCGCGTAACCAGCACCATATCGCCCCGAGATTTGAGCGGCCCGGCCCCCACCAGCTCATCTTTGGCGGCCAATTTCATGCCTAAAACCCCCGCCGCCGGCAGGCCCATGGGCCGCACCTCTTCCTCGGCAAAGCGGATGGCCTGCCCGCCGGCGCTGACCAGCAGCAGTTCCCCCTCGCCGGGGGTGGCAAAGGCGGTCAGCAAGGCGTCGCCTTTTTCCAGGCCGATGACCAGCGTATCGTTGCCCCGCACGGCGGCCAAATCACTCAAGGCGACCCGCTTAATCCGACCCTGCCGCGTGACCAGGCAGAGATAACCGCCGGGGTCAGCCGCGTTGGCCAGGGCTAAACCAGCCACCACCGTTTTGACCGGCCCGGCGCTGAATTCGGTCAGGTTGGGGCCATCGCCGGGGGCGCTGCCGGCGGGCAGGTGGTGCATGGGGATGATCACGGCCCGACCATCGGCCGTGAAGAGATAGAGGGTCTCACGGGTATGGGCCGGCACGGCCAGCAGCAATGGGTCGGCCTGCTTGCCTCGGCCCGGCTCCAGTCCCTCGGCGGCGGGCCAGCGGCAGACGCGCCCCCCCTGGCTCACGGCCACCACCACCGACTCCTCCGGCACCAAATCACCGGCGGTGATGGGGCTGCCGTTGAGGGCCTGGTCTACAACCATGGTGCGGCGCGGCGTGTTGTACGTGGTCTTTAGCTCAACCAGTTCCTCTTTGATCACGCCCAAAATCTTTTTGGGGTGCTTGAGCAAATCTTCCAGGTACTTGATGCGCTGCAGCAGCTCTTTGTACTCGGTCTCAATCTTTTTGCGTTCCAGGGTGGCCAGGCGGCGCAGCGGCATGTCTAAAATGGCGACCACCTGGGCGTCGCTCAGCTTGAATTTTTTGCGCAGGTTTTCTTTGGCCGTGTCCACCGATTGGGAACGGCGGATGGTCTCAATCACCTCATCTAAATTAGCCAGAGCGACCCGCAGCCCTTCCAAAATGTGGGCGCGCTGCTGGGCCTGCTTCAGCTCGTAGCGGCTGCGGCGGGTGATGATGGTTTGGCGGTGCTCGATGAAAAGCTGCAAAGCCCGCTTGAGGGGCAGCAGGCGCGGTTCGCCTTCGACCAAGGCCAGCATGTTGATGCTGAAGGTGCTTTGCAACGGCGTCAGTTTGAGCAGTTGCTTGAGGACGGCCAGCGGCTCTACGGTGCGGGTCAGCTCGATGACCAGCCGCATACCCTGCCGGTCCGACTCGTCCCGCAAATCGGCCAGCCCTTCGATTTTGCCGTCGCGGGCCAGTTCGGCGATTTTCTCGCTCAAGGCGGCTTTGTTGGTCTGGTAGGGCAGTTCGGTGATGACCAGGCGGTTGCGGTTGCGGCTCATCTCTTCGATGTGGACTTTGGCCTGCATGGTTACCCGCCCGCGCCCGGTGGCGTAAGCGGTCTTGATGAGGTCATTGTCCTCTTTGGCCGCCCCTTCCCCCCCGTAGCGGTAGACAATCCCGCCGGTGGGAAAATCCGGCCCTTTGATAAAGTTGAGCAAATCGTCAATGCTGACCTCGTGATTTTTAGCCATCTGGTCCAGCATAAAACAGAGGGCGTCACAGACCTCACCCAGGTTGTGGGGCGGCACATTGGTCGCCATGCCGACGGCAATGCCGGACGCGCCGTTGATGAGCAGGTTGGGCAGCTTGGCCGGCAGCACGCCCGGCTCGGTCAGGCTGCCGTCAAAATTGTCCACAAACTCTACCGTGTCTTTGTCAATGTCCAGCAGCATCTCGTTGGTGATGGCGGCCATGCGCGCCTCGGTGTAGCGCATGGCGGCGGGGGCGTCGCCGTCAATGGAGCCGAGGTTGCCCTGCCCGTCTATCAGGGGGACGCGCATGGCAAAATCCTGGGCCATGCGCACCATGGCCTCGTAAACGGCGGCGTCGCCGTGGGGGTGATATTTGCCCAGCACCTCGCCGACAATGCGGGCGCTTTTTTTGTAGGGCTGGTTGGCCCGCATGCCCATGTCGTGCATGGCGTACAGGATGCGGCGATGCACCGGCTTCAGCCCATCTCGCACATCTGGCAGCGCCCGCGAGACGATGACGCTCATGGCGTAATCCAGGTAGGCCGCCTGCATCTCCCGGTCAATATCCACTTGTCGCACGACTCCCAGTTCCATAAACACCTCCGCGAATGAGCGAATGAACGAGTCAGCGAATGGCGAATCAGCGAGGTTATCAATTTATTCGCGGATTCGCTTATTCGCAGATTCTTCTATATCTGGTATAAGAACATATTTTCTACACCAAATGTAGTATCTGAAATTATAAATCGTTTGAGAGAGGTTGGCAATACAGGCTGA
>CAZDMM010000109.1:0-14017 GCA_964505845.1 uncultured Caldilineaceae bacterium | reverse complement strand
CCGTCGCTGGCGCGACTCCCCTCTCCCAATGGGAGAGGGGTTGGGGGTGAGGGCTTTTCGTCATTGATGTAAAGCTGGAGTTTCGTGACAACTCCTCTAATCTTGCCCTTGAATCACAAATTTATACTTCGGCTTGTTGGCTCCGTCGGGGTCAACCAGCAGGGTGTAGGTTCCGGGCTGCTCCAGGGTGATCGGCCCCTGGTTGCTGTTGTAAGCGTTGAACAGTTCGGTGCCGCCATCGGGCGCAATCAGGCTAAAGTAAGTACCTTCGCTAACCGACTCTACCTTGAAGTTGATAACCTGCCCGGCGCTGGCCTCAAAGGTATATTTGGCCGTTTGCCCAGGAATTTTGATTTCTCCCTCTACAAATTTACCCATCTCAAGCGGCCCGCCATCAATCACCGGTGGGTTAACATCCCAGATGACAAACTCATATTGGGGTTTGTTGGCGCTGTCGGGGTCTACCAGCAGGGTGTAGGTTCCGGCCTGTTCCAGCACCACCGGCCCCTGGTCGCTGTTGTAAGCGTTGAACAACTCGGTGTGGCCATCCGGGGCAACCAGGTTAAAGTAAGTCCCCTCGCTGGTTGACTGGACATCAAAATAGATGGTCTGCCCGGCGCTGGCCTCAAAAGTGTACTTGGCCGTTTGCCCAGGAGTTTTGATTTCCCCATCCACAAACTTGCCAAACTCAATTTTTCCACCTTCAATAACAGCCGGGTCAATATTCCACAGTACAAACTCGTATTTGGGCTTGTTCTTGCCGTCGGGGTCTACCAGCAGGGTGTAGGTTCCGGCTTGCTCCAGCACCACCGGCCCCTGGTCGCTGTTGTAAGCGTTGAACAACTCGGTGTGGCCATCCGGGGCAACCAGGTTAAAGTAAGTCCCCTCGCTGGTTGACTGGACATCAAAATAGATGGTCTGCCCGGCGCTGGCCTCAAAAGTGTACTTGGCCGTTTGCCCAGGAGTTTTGATTTCCCCATCCACAAACTTGCCAAACTCAATTTTTCCACCTTCAATAACAGCCGGGTTGACATCCCAGATGGCAAATTCATAGCTGGGCAGATTGTCGCCGTCCGGGGTCACGGCGAGAGTATAGATTCCGGCCTGCTCCAGCACTACCGGCCCCTGGTCGCCATTGTAGATGTTGAACACTTCGGTGCGGCCGTCGGGGGCGGTCAGCTTAAAATAGGTTCCCTGGCTCACCGACTGCACGTCAAAATAGATAGTTTGCCCGGCAGCGGCGGTAAAGGTGTAGGTGGCCGTGGCTTTGGGGGTGGTAATCTGGCCGCTGACATACTGCCCCAAGGGAATCGCGCCCTCGCCAGTCAGGGCCGCCGGCTGCGTGGTTGCCGCCGGGCCGCCGGGCAGTTTTGACGCCTCCTCGGCCACTACACGCTGAATATCCTCTTCGTTTTGGGCGTCGTGGTAAGCGCCGCCGGCCGCCTGGGCCATTTGCTCAAGCTGCACCCGGTCGCCCTCGCTGACGCCCAGGCCAATCAGTTGCAAGTCAAACTCAATCCCCAGCCGCCGGGTGAGCGTTTGCAACTGCTCCACTGCATTGGCCTCGCAGGTATCCAGGCCGGCGGAAATCACAATCAGCGTATTTTTGGTATCGCGGGTCAAATCAAAATCCCCGATGGCTTTGACAATGGCCTCGGTCAGCGGAGCCTGGCCTGAGGGAGCCACCCCGGCCAGGGTGTTGGCCAGGCGAGCGCCCTGCCCGGTGGCCGGCTCGACCAGCAGCTTGGTATCCTGGCACGGTTCGTTGCCCGATTGTCCCCCGCCAAAAACCCGCAGCCCGGCGTTGACATTGCCCGGCAAAATCTGCAGCTCTTTAGCCAGGGCCGCGCGGGCAATCTCCATTTTAGTTCTATCGTTAATAGTTTGGTTCATGCCCTCCGAGGCGTCAATCACAAATTGCCAGGTAGCCAGCGAGGGGGCGGGTTGCAGCCAATAGTAAGCCCCCACCCCGGCCCCGCCCACCAGCAGACACAACAGCAGCAGCAGGGCTGCCCCGGCAATTAACCAGGGCATACGCTGGGGCTTGGCTTTCTGAGTGGCTTTTTTGGGTTTGACCGCCCCCACCGTAGTCACTTTGGCCGGAGGAACCTGGGTGGCTTGCTCGTCGGTGGGCAGAGGAGCGCCGGGCGCCAGGCCCAGGCTGCGCCTGAGGCCGTCGGCCAGGGCATCGGCGGTTTGATAGCGCTGGGCCGGCTCTTTGGCCGTGGCTTTGAGCACGACGCCTTGCAGCACGTCGGGAATATCCGGGCTAAAGTCTCGCGGCGGCGGCAGCGGGTCAGACACCACCTTGAGCATGACCGCCAGTGGGGTATCGGCGCTAAAGGGGACGCGCCCGGTCAGCATCTCATACAGCACAATACCCAGGGAGTACACATCGGCGGGCGGGCCGACATCCGGCAGGCCGCGCGCCTGCTCCGGGGCCATATAGGCCGGCGTGCCGATGCCCATGCCGGTTTGGGTCATGCGCTCTTCGGAGGCCAGCATTTTGGCGATGCCAAAATCGGTCAGGATGGCCTGGCCATCGGCGGTGAGCATGATGTTGCCCGGCTTGATGTCGCGGTGCACCACGCCCCGCCCGTGCGCATAGCCCAACGCCGAAGCCACCTGCTCGATGATCTTGACCACCTGGCTAAAGGGGCGCACCTGGCCGTGCTGGGTAAGGTAGCTTTTGAGGTCTTGCCCCTCGATGAACTCCATGACCATGTAGTAGAGGTTGTCCTGCGCCCCAAAATCATGCATCTGGACGATATTGGGATGGCGCAACGCCGCCACCGCCTGGGCTTCACGCTGAAACCGCTCTTTAAAGCCCTCCTGGGTGACAAATTCCGGGCGAATCACTTTGAGCGCACGGTACACAGCCAGGCCGGTGTGAAAGGCTTTGTAAACATCGGCCATACCGCCCTGTCCCAGGCGCTGCACAATCTGATAATGCCCAATGGTTTGTCCGACTAAATCGGTCATGGTCGCACCTTTCTTTATGGGGTAACAAGGATGGTTTAACTTGAGTTAACATCCTAAAACGTAAAGCGCAAAACGTAAGGAGTTACCCCCAAAGACATTACGTTTTACGGATTACCGGGTGAATAGTTTCAACTGAATTAACGCTGATTGATGAAAGGATTCTATCATATTCATCCAGGGGCTGCAATCTCCCTTTGGTAAGGGTCGGCCCAAAATCTAAGTACCCAGGTACTAAAACCCCCCAAAATTGGGGATGATTCTCAGGCCGGATGCCGGTATATTAAAACCAACAATTTTAACATTTTCGGTTTTTTACGTGAAGGAGACAAGATGACCATCGGAGTGAGACCGTTTTTTAAGCTAAATATGCGCCGGGTGTGGGGCGAGGCGCGCTTTGAGCGGAAGGGGCATGGGCGGCTCCCTGCCCCCGTCGCTGCGTCTGAAACCAAATTGGGCGGCCCGGCCACGCAGCAGTTGGTAAAGAATATCGCGGCGGCCCCGGCCTATTGGCAGGCTTTCCTGGCTCAGGCGTTGAGCGGCCCCGACCGAACCCGATACCTGGCCAGCATCAAGTATTTTGGCAGCGATCCGGCCATTAGCCCGACTCATTGGGAGGCAGCAGCGGGTGAGGCGGAGCTTCAGCCCCTCCGGCTGGACGAGGCCGGCGAGCGTGAGGTTTCGCCGGGGGCGCAGCTTTTTGCCCTGGCCTCGAACTTATCCGGCCTGGGCCTGCTAGCCGCGTTGAGCCGCTCTTCCGGGGTATGGCAGGATGAGAGCAGCGGCTGAAACAATTCATTCGGGCAACCGGCCCTCCCGTAAGGTAGATACCTACGGGAGGGTTTTTTATTACCTGGATGAACCTATCTCGCCTGCTCAGGGCAAGGCGACAAAGTGGTTCCGCCCAGCTCCCAACAGCGGCGCTGTGAAAAGTGCAGCCGCAGTTTTTGGGTAACCTCCGGCCCCCGATCCATCGCATAAACAACCGGGCCATCCAGGAGTGGGCTGTTGGCCGCAAAGGGTGCAGCAAAGTCGCTCCACTCCTCCACATTTTTGATGATAACCAGGGCCGGTTCGGACAGGTTGGCTCGCTCGATGGTTTGCAGCGGGGCGGCGGTAATGCCATATTTGCCCTTTTGGGCGGCCAACAGCGGCGGCAGGTTCCAGAGCAGGTTGTACAAGGTAAAGATGGTGATAAGTATCATTGGCAGCGCTACCCACCCTCTCCCTAACTCTCCCCCTCTCGCTTTGCGCGCCTTCGGCGGGGGGAGGGAAAACACTCCTCGCTTTAAATACTCTCCCGAAATTTGCGCTCCCCGCACGGTGAGCAGCAACAGCGCCGGCAAAGCATCATAATAATAACGCGGAAAACCGCCATCCGTGCCGCCAAAAGCCCAATAAAAAATGTGGACAAACACCAGGCCGGCCAGCGTGCCAAGCAGCAGCCAATCCCAGCGAGTGGCTCGCCGGGCCAAAAAGGGCAGTGGCAGGAAGATCAGGTTACTCCAGCCCGGCCAGCCGAACAATCCAGTCGCCAGGGCGGTGAGTTTGAGGCGAGTGTTGATAAAAAGCGCATCGGCCAGGGTGTAACCCTGCGGGCCGATGTCAGGCCCAAAACCGGCCCGGTCATACGGCCAGACCAGCAGGTAGGGGTTGAAAAACGGGTCGCCGCTGATGGCCCAAGCGTAGAGCGGCAGCAGCCCGGCGATGGGGAGTCCGCCCAAAACAATCCATAGCAGCGCCGTCCACTTAACCTCTCGGCGCAGGATCAGCGCCAGCACAAAAATAGCCACCGCCAATCCGATTCCTACCCCGGCAAAGGGTCGAGTTGCACAGGCTGCGCCCAGCGCCAGGCCGGTGAGCGTGAAGCGAAGAGCGTGAGGCGAAGAGCGTGGAGCGAGAGGCGAGAGGCGGGAGGAAGATTTACCACGCACCAGAGCCGAAGGCCCCCCAGTGGCGCACCACGCACCAGGTTCTACCGCGTAATACAACCCCACCAGTGCCAGGGTTGCCCAGAACAACGAGGCGGCATGGGAGAGCAGGGAACTGGATAAAAAGAGAAAAGCGGGCGTAACCAGCCCCAACCCGGCCGCCCATAAACCGAGCTGCCTTGCCCCTGGGTAAAAGCAATGTCCCAGCCAGGCTATCAGGGCCAGGGTCAGCGCGGCCAGGAGGGAGTTGACCAGCCAGGGAGCGTTCAAGCGGACGCCCAGGCTTAAGAGCAAAGGCCAGCCGGGCGGATATTTGCCCAAACGCTGCCCGTGGTAGTCTATCACAAAGGGAGTCCAAAAGGCTTGAGCATAGGGCGGAGTCGGTACGGTCAAACGGTTGAGCGCCAGGACTTTGGCCTGAAAAAGGTAGGCCACCTCATCCTCAGAGTGGGGCACATGTTCAAAAATCTGGGCCGAGAGGATGGCGGTAAGAAGAAACGCGAGGAGAGAAATGAGAGCAATAAGGAGGACTGAAGGGCTGGAAGGTTGGAAGGATGGAGGATTGGTATGTTGGAAGGGGGGAGGGCAGCTTTTTAAGCTCCATTCTTCCATTCCTCCAACCTCCCAAACATTTCCTACACCATACCACTATTTCGCATTTTCGTCTACCATCACAGTGGGCCGCTTGCGACAGCCATCTAGCACCAACTGCCGCAGCCCGCGGCTGATGCGGTCCAGGTCAAAAGCTAAAACTTCACGCTGGTACAGAAACAGGTCGGCGCTGAGAGGAGCCAGGATAGCATCAACCAGGTAAGGCAGGTCGAGGTTTTCGGCCTCGCCATTTTGCTGGGCCTGCTGCAGTAAAACGCCAATGGTGGTGCGGAGCCAGGGCAGCCACATGTGTGGGGTAGCCTGACTCTCTGCCACAACGCTTTGCATAATCCCGTGCAGTTGGGCTTCACGCAGCAAGGGGGCCTGATTTTCCATAAAATAGACCAGGTTGTGCAGAAAGGTATCGAGCCGCTGCAAGGCCGGCTGGGGATAAGTCTCTCGCAGGGTAGACAGCGTTTTGTTCTGAAAGGCGCGCATATCTTCATCCAACAAAGCCAGGCAAAGTTCACCCTTGTTGGCAAAGCCGCGATAGAGCGTGCCTTTGCCCACCCCGGCGGCCTCAGCGATGGTAGCCATGCAGACCTGTCCAATACCGCGCTCGGCAAAGAGGCGTTGGGCAGTGGCTAAAATCAGCTCGCGGTTAGCCACCGCATCGGCCCGCTTGGCCCGTTTGGGGGTCGGTGAACTGTCAGTGGGAGTGAGTGGAATAATTTCTGCTTTGTTGAGGTTCATAACAGAGCTTGACAAATGACTAGTGGTTGTTATAATAGCCTGCCATACGGACTATAGTCCATTTTTATTATAATAATCTTCATCGTTTAGTCAATGGTTAAAATAAAACTCTTCTAAAAATCTACTCACAAAGGAGCATAAACAATATGGCACAGGTACTGATTGTCGGTGATGGTCCGGGCGGTTTGAGCGCCGCGCTGTTTTTGGCTAAAAATGGGGTAGAGGTGGCCGTTTTTGGTAAAAATGAAACGGCCATGCATCGGGCCATGCTGCACAATTATCTGGGCATCCCGGAAATAACCGGGAGTGATTTTCAAAAGACGGCCCGGGCGCAGGTACAAAAATTCGGAGCCAAAATTTGGGATACCGGCGTTGCCGGCATTGAGCGGAGCGGGGCCGGCTTTGTTGTTGCCACCGAAAGTGGAGAGCAACACGAAGGTAAATATTTGATTATTGCCGAAGGCAAATCTATCAAGCTGGCCCAAAGTTTGGGTTTGACCATGAGCAGCAGCGGGGTGGAGGTTGACCGCAATTATCGCACCGCAGTAGATAAGCTGTACGTGGTGGGCCGCAGCACCCGTCTGGCCCGGAGTCAAGCTATTATCTCCGCCGGGGCCGGCGCGGTGGCCGCCCTGGATATTTTAGCCGCCGAAAAAGGTAAAGATTTTGTAGATTACGATACGGTCAGCTAACCGACCGCCGACAGACGACCACCGACCCTCACCCTAACCCTCTCCCTGGTAGGGTGTGACCAATTTGAGTTGTAGTATAGGGCCTTGTGCCCGTTTTAGGCTTTACAAACGCCCACAAGGGGCTTTACTACCCCAATTGCAACTCATTTTGGTCACACCCCCCTGGTAGGAGGAGGGTAGGGAGGGGGTGCGGTCAGCGGTCGGCTGTCGGCGGTCATTTTAGAGGAGTCCCCTTTCACCATGCTCGACTTCACCCCTGTTCGCAACAAAGAGCTTAAAATCAGCCAACTAGCCCAGGGTTTGACCCCGGCCGACCTGGCCCGGCTAACCAATGAGATGGTTGACGCCATGCTGGGGTTGATTGCCGGCTGCACCGATGCGGATGTGACCTTTACGCCCGACGACCCGCAGGCTAATGATACCTACGCCGTCAACCCCGATGAAGTCAATCTCTCCTGGACGCTCGGCCATGTCATTGTCCATACCACCGCTTCGTCTGAGGAGTCAGCTTTTTTAGCGGCGGAGTTGGCACGGGGCGTGCCTTTTCATGGCCGCTCTCGCAGCGAAGTCCCCTGGCGGAGCGTCACCACCATTGACCAGTGCCGCCGGCGTTTGGAAGAAAGCCGGCGCATACGCCTGGCCAGCCTGCAATTGTGGCCCGACTCGCCGGATTTGGAAAACAGCTACGAGGTTGCGCCCGGTTCCGGGCCAACCAATGCCCTGACCCGCTTTGTGCGCGGCCTCTCTCACGATGACAGCCACCTGGGGCAAATTGCCGAAATTGTGCGGCAGGCAAAGGCGGCGCGTGAGAGTGTGCCAGGGTGAGGCTGGAGAAGATAGTGATTGGTAATTACTAATTACCAATTATCCTCTCTGTTTCTACACTAACGCCGGCCGCTCAACACCTTTTCGCCACTCCAGGGATTCCAAATGGTATAAGTACCTTGGGTGGTAGCAGTTACCAGCACCGAGTCATCAGACCAAAAGGCCACGCTGATAATCGAGCCGCCCTGGCTGGGCAGGCTGAAGCGCTGCTCCCAGGTAGAGGTATCCCAGATGCGGGTGGTGCCGTCGTCGCCGCCGGTGGCCAACAGCCGTTCATCGTGCGAAAACACGGCGTAGCGAATGGTTCCGCTGTGGCCGGTTAAACGGGCAATGGGCCGGCCGGTGCGCAAATTCCAAACAATGGCCAGGCCGCTCTGATCGGTAGAAACCAGGTAGGTGGCCTGCGAGCTGAGCGAAATTTTAGAGATAGTATCGCTGTGGCCGGCCAGGTTAAAAATCAGGTTTTGATTGCTGGTATCAACCACTTTGATGGTATTGCCGCCGGGGTCTACCGAGATGTAGTAACGCCCATCCAGGGCCAGCAGGGTGGTGATGGTATCGTGGCTGATGATAACTTCTTGCCGTTGGGTGAAGCCCCACCACAAAGCTCCGCTCAACCCCAGCATCGTTAAGAGGGTCAAGCCCAGGGCGGCCGCAATCCAAAACAAACGCCGGGCTGCTTTGGCCTGGGCCTCAGCCCGCTGGCGTTCGGCCTCGGCCAGGGTGCGGGCCTGCTCCAATTCTCGCTGGCGCTGCGCCTCTTTTTCGGCCTGCCGGGCCGCTTCTTTGGCCGCCCAGGCCGCCTGTCCCGCCTGTAGATATTCCTCCACCAGCGGTCCCAGGCCGCGCCAGTTAGAAGCCAACGCCTCACTCAACTGCTGGCCTTCCAGCAATTTACTCTCACTTTTGCCGCTGGCAACCCAGGCTTGAGCCATCTGCAAGAGGGGCTGGCGCAGCCGCCAGGCCTGGTTGGCTTGCATAATCGGCTCCACAAAGCGATCATGCACCAACTCATACCAGGTTCCGCCGGCCCGGCTTTCGGTGCGGAGCAAAAAGGCGTTAACCAGCAAATCGGCGGCGCGGGTGGAAACGCCCTCGCTTTTGTCGGCCCCGCGATAAACGCTGCCCCGCGTGCCGGCCTCGGTAATCAACTTGCGCTCAAACCAGTCGCGCAAGTCTATCTCCGACTCGCCGGTTTGCGCGATCACTTTACGCAGAGCCTCTTCATAGAATCGGGCCAGGGCGGTGTCAACATTGCCCAACTCCAGCAGGTCTTGCCGGGTAATCTCCGGGGCAGGCCGGTTTTTGAGATTTTCCCACAGTTGGTAGCACACTACCTGCAACTGCACCGGCTCGACAAATTGGCCTAAGACCTGACCGCCGACCGCCGACCGCCAACCGCCGAGATCATCAGCAGCGGTGTTGAGCGATGAACTATCAGGGGGGATGAGCTGGGTCTGTACCTTGATCTGGCGCAGGTTGTCTACCAGACTTTCGGCCGCACCGGGTGCAAAGGGGCGACCGGCCATCGCCGCCGGTTGTTTGACGGCTGCCAGGGCCGCCTCATAGCCCATGCGCTGCATGTAAAAACGCGCCCGCATTTTGCCGGTTAAAAGATGGGCGTAAGGTTCCAGGGCGGCCACAAAATCTTCGCGGAAGGACAGCACCACCCAGAGCAAGGGATCATCAGCCATGGCCCGGTCAAGCTGCCGGAAAAAGTCTTCTCGTTCCGGCCAGTGCTCGCTGTGGGTGGTGATAAGCTCCTCAAATTGGTCAATAATCAGCACGTGAGGGGCCGTCACATAGCCCTGCGACTCGGTTGGCAGATTCGGTTCGTACAGATAGCGCTCCCCATCGGGGCTGATAAGGTGGGCCAGAAAATCGGTCAAGGGTAGTTGGGCGTATCGCTCTGGCTGACTTTTATGATAATCCAGGCTGACCATCAAATTGAAGGCAAAAACATTGCGCACCTGGCTAAGTTCGGGGGGCAGTTCGCCCATCACCCGGCCCAAAGGCAGCACCGCATAGCCCGACTCTTCCAGCAGCGGGATCAGCCGGGTATTGATGAGCGAGCTTTTACCCGCCCCGGATTGGGCATAAAACAGCACCAAGCGCTCCGAAACCACCAGGGAAAAGAGGTCGCGGGCTTCTTGTTCCCGACCAAAAAAGCGGTCTCGCTCCTGGCGAGTAAAGGTACGCGGTCCGATGTAGGGGTTTTCAAAGGTAAGAGTCATAAATGGCCCTTTTAAAACAATTGTGAATTGTGAATAGTGATAGTGAATGATTAATGGTGAGTCATTGACGGTTAGACTTGGCCTGGGTAGTTTTGATGCTGGCGTTGATGATGCGGCAGAGTTCGTCGTTTTCGTGGGTGAGGTCTGTGAGTCTGGACTCCGGTAACATTTCACTTCTGGCAATGATTTTGAGCCAAATTCTGGCTTCGTTGAGTTCCTTCAGGCAAATCTTGAGCTTGTGGACAAAATCGTTGGTACTTTCCGCGCCGCGCGCCTCCGCATAATAAGCCGCGGGCGCCGTCCCACTACGCAGCAATTGTCCGGCCACATGCCTCCCCGCCTGAGTTCTGGGCAACTGGTCACGCAATTTGACAATCCTCACCGCAAAATTAATCAACCGCTCCTCAATATCGTCTCCCTTCGCCATCATCCCTCCTTACATTCATTCACAATTGACAATTCACTATTCACTATTCACTATTAATCCTAGCCCAGCGCCTGGTACAATTCCCGGAGGTACTGGTCAATTTCTCCCCAATACACCTCAAACCTGGCTTCGCGGCGCAAATACTCCTGCAAAAATTTGCGCTCATCCTCGTTGGGCGTTAATTGGATGGAGACGCTGGTGTTTTGCAGCGGGCGCGGCTTGATGACGCCCCAAAAGAGCACTTTAAATTCCCAGCTTTGCAGGCCGTAGCCCAGCAAAATGAGTGAAGAATCGGCCATGGCCTGGCGCACCCGCCTGGGGATGGGGTCGGTGCCCCGGCCCAAATCCTGGGCAATGGCTACCAAAAACTCCAGGTAATCGTTTTCGGTCAGCACCAGCGATTCCGGGTAGGCGTCGAACCCGTGCAGGTGATAGACCAGCGGCGCATCTTTGGTGGGTTGGTAATTGCCGTCAAAAATAGAAGGAATCCCTTCCAACCCTTTGTGCCAGCGGCAGATTTCGGTGCGGGGCGATTTGCCGGCCCGTTTCAAGGCTACTTCAATAAAATCATGATAGCTGGTGGTCAGATAAATGGGCAGAGGAAATTCGGCCAGGATCAGCAGCGGGTCAGGCTGGTTTTGGGTAAAACGGGGATAGCCCAGGCGCTCGGCAAAGTCTGAAAAGGTGATGTCGTCAAACTCCTCTTCAACTTCGGCCAGTGTTTCGGCCGCAAACCCCTCGGCCTCGGCCAGGTCAAACAGCCGGTTTTTGATAAAGTTGATGTAATCGGATTTGAGGGCCCAGGCATCGCTCAGGCTCTCATCAACCACGCTTTTGAATTGGGCAATTTGGGCCAGGTTGCTCTTATCGGCCAGCGGATATTGAGCATAAGCGGCGTAAGCGGCAACCAGGTTGGCATGTCCACCCAAAACCCAATCATCCTCAATCACGTGGCCGATGATGGGGACTACTTTGCCCACTTTAATCCGCTCCACAATGGTTTGCTGCCAGGTAACGGCTTCTTTTCTTTCAACTTGGTCAATTTTTATTCGGGGCATCGTTCCTCTCTAAATCTCCCGCACCACTCTAAAACCGCGCCAGCGAATTTTGCTGTCGGGGGTGGAGGCGCCGCGAGCCGCGCCGCGCAGCCGGCCCGGGTCATCCCGAAAGGAGCCGCCCCGATAGACTCGATACACCCGGTGCAGGTGGCCGGCGACCGGGTCTTCACGGCCATCGCCGGGCCGGTAAGGGTAAGCAAAATCGTTGATCTTCGGGTCGCTGCCCCACAGGGTGCTGGTCCATTCCTGGACATTGCCGGCCATATCCAGGCAGCCGTAAGGACTGGCCCCGGCCGGGTAGGCTGTTACGGGGGCCGTATCATCGCGGCCGGTATGGCAGCAATCGCTCCGCCACTCATCCCCCCAGAGATAAATTAGACCCGCTTCACCTCGCGCTGCTTTTTCCCACTCCGCCTCGGTGGGCAGACGGTAAACTCGGCCCGTTTGCCCGCTGAGCCAGCGGCAGTACGCCTGGGCATCGTCCCAACTGACGCCCACCACCGGGTGATCAAGTTTGTCGCCGGGCGGTTCCCGCAAAAACCAACCCACTTTTTTGGGCGGCTCGTACTGTTTCTCTCGTTTGAGAAATTCGGCGTATTGGTAGTTGGTAATGGGATATTGGCCGATGCGGTAGGCGGGCAGCGTAACGTGATGCTGTGGGGTTTCTTCTGAAGGCGTATCGTCGCCGGGTTGGCTGCCCATCACAAACGGCCCGGCGGGGATGAGGACAGTGGCCGGTTCAAAGGGGAGCGGGGGCATGTCGAGCTTTAGCTCATCCAGCTCCAGGCTCTCGACATTACTGGCCAAAAGCAAGGGGCGCAACTCTCGCTTTAAATCATTTAGGCCGGCTAACGTCACTTGACCGGCGCGGGTCGCCTCGATGAGTTCAATAGCCCGGTAATGACTGCTGATTTGGTTAAGCAGTTCCAGGGGCGCATTGCCGCCGTACTGGGCTTCTCGCTCTTGTAAAATCAGTAAATTGGCGTGAGTTTGGCGCAGCAGTTCTTGAAGGGTCATCTTTGAGCCGTTTCTTGGAAAAGGTAATTGGTGATTGGTAATTACTAATAACCAATTACCAATAACTCCTTTGAAACCAAATAACAACGTCAGAACGTTAACAATCTAGCGCATTATACCACGAGTTGCGAATTTTTGTCCTGTTGTTGATTGAAAATCAAGAGGTTATGCTATAATATAGCAGCGAGTAGCTCACCCTCATTGAGATAGATATGTCGTCAAAACCCTGGTTAAAATTTTACGATCCCCAAGTGCCGGCAGAGCTGGTGGTTCCTGCCTTAACTATCCCCGACCTGCTGCACCATGCCGTTTCTAAATATCCGCATCACACCGCCCTGGTTTTTATGGGGGCGCGCATGAGTTATAGCCAGCTCAAGCAGCAGGTAGATAAGCTGGCAGCGGCCTTGCATGCGGTGGGGATTGGCCGGGGAGATCGGGTGGCGATTATGCTGCCCAACTGCCCTCAAACGGTGATAACCTACTACGCCACCCTTTCGCTGGGGGCGGTGACGGTGATGACCAATCCTCTATACGTGGAGCGGGAGTTAGAACATCAGTGGCGCGACGCCGGGGTGAAGCTGGTGGTCAGCCTGGACATCTTCTGGCCCCGGATTGAGGCGGTCTGCCAAAAGTTATCCATTGAGCATGTGATACTGGGCGGCATTCAAGATTATATGCCCATAGCCAAAAAGTTACTGGCCCCGCTGGAGCTGCGCCGCCAGGGTAAATGGGTGGATGTGACTTATACCGATTCGGTCCACGCCTTTAAAAAATTGCTTGACCGGCAGCGCCAGCCACCGCCCAAAGTTGACCTTTCGCCCGAAGAGCTGGCCTGCCTGCAGTACACCGGCGGCACCACCGGTCTGCCCAAAGGCGCCATGCTGCGCCATCGCAATCTGGTGGCCAGCCTGGCCCAGATTCGTAGCTTCTTGCTATACGAACACAAAGAAGCCCAGGACATCGGCCTGGGCATTATGCCCTTTTTCCATGTTTACGGCATGAACGGGCTGATGAATTTGAGCATGCACCTGGCGGCCACGCTGGTGCTGATTCCCCAACCTGAGATCAAAACGATTGTTGACGCCATTGTGGCCGAGCGCCCCTCTTTTTTTACCGGCGTGCCGGCTCTGTTTGTGGCCCTCAACAATTATCGCAATTTTGATAAAATTGATCTGACCTCCATCAAGGCTATGTTTAGCGGGGCTGCTCCGCTACCGGTGGATGTGATGGAAAAGTTTGAGGCCCGCACCGGGACGCGCATTGCTGAGGCGTATGGCATGACCGAAGCCTCGTCGGTGACGCATGTCAACCCGCTGCAAGGGCAGCGCAAATTTGGCAGCATCGGCGTGCCGATCATCGGCACCGAGGCCAAAATTGTTGATACCGAGGACTGGACCAAAGAACTGCCTCAGGGTGACGTGGGCGAGCTGATGGTCCAGGGGCCGCAGGTGATGCAGGGCTACTGGTATCACCCGGAAGAGACAGCCAACGCTCTCCACGATGGCTGGCT
>CAZDMM010000108.1:890-14116 GCA_964505845.1 uncultured Caldilineaceae bacterium | reverse complement strand
ACGGCGCTGGCCCGCGGCCCGGCAATCAGCCGGGCCGGGTCGGTGGGGACGATGCGGGCCAGCACAAAAGTGATGAGCGAGATGCCCCAGATAACAAAGATAAGAAAAATAAAGCGGCGGATGAGGAAGCGTAGCATGATAGTTTCGTTAAATCGTTCCTGAAAATGCTTTACTGATCGTGGTGCATGGTCCGTTAAATCTAGGCGCCACGCGCCACGCACCACGTCACCCTACTGCGCCTTGCGGCTCAAGGCCCAGTAATCAAAGGTGACGGCGTAGATGGCGTTGTAGACGTGGCCTTCGATGTCTTTGCGGATAATGCTCCGCTCGAGCGGGTCTTCGACCCACAGGCCGGCCGGGTCGTCTACGGTGATAATCCGCTGCACCTCGGCCCACATCTCTTTGAGCTTGGCCGGGTCGGTTTCGGTGTAGGCGGCGTCAATCAATTCGTCCACTCGCTTGTTGGAATAGAAGCCGGCGTTGGCCCCGGCAGACCCGGCCGCGTCGCTGTGGTAGAGAATCCAGGCCTCGTCGTAGGCGTCGTTGAGGTTGGGCCACCAGGCGTACCACATCATATCGGGCCGCTGTTCGGGCGGGGTGTCGCCGTAAAAGATGCCGTTGAAGCTGGAGATGTCGCGCTCTTCAATCTTCATCTTCACCCCAATCTGCTGTAGTTGGGCTTGCAAGATGGGGCCGACATCCTCGCCGCCAAAACCGGGGTAATAGGTAAAGCTGATTTCGTTGTCGTAGTTCCAGCCGGCTTCGTCAAAGAGGGCCTTGGCCTTCTCCAGGTCGGTCTTATAGACAAAAACGTTGGGGTCGTGATAGGCCAGGTTGCGCGGGAAGGGGCCTTCGGCCTGGCGGCCCACGCCTTTGCGCACGCCGTTGATGTAGCCGTCGTAGTCAAAGGCATAGGAAATAGCCTGGCGGGTGCGCGGGTCTTTGAGTTTGCCGTGCGGGTTGTACAGGGCATAGTCAATGCGAATCTGGCCGACATCGCCGATGTTAAACAGGCCGGTCTTTTCCAGGGCCAGGGTATCTTCCGGGTTGCTGAAGGGGGCCGAGATGTCGGCGTCGCCCTTCTCCAAAATCTGGCGGCTGGTCGAGGCTTCGGGGATGGGCTTGATAATGACCTTTTCAAACTGGTTGGGCTTGGGCCAGCCGCGCCAGTAATCGGGGTTGCGCACCAGGATAAATTCGTCGTTGGGGGCAAACTTTTCCAGCTTGTAAGGACCGGTGCCGACGGCGTGGGTGGTCAGCCACTCTTTGCCGGCGTCGCCGTTCTTTTCGTTGTCCTTAAAGGTTTTGGGGCTGACGATGCCGGTGCCGTAGGCCGCGGCCAGGCCCAGATCAAACAGCGGCTGCGGCTGCTCGAAGGTGAACTGCAAGGTGTAAGGGTCAACCACCTTCATCACCTTGTCGGGTTCAGAGCCGATAAAACGGGCCAGGATGAAGGCAGCCGGCAGCTTGTTGACCAGGGTGCGGGCCATCGAGTCGTAAATGGCCTGGGCGTCGCAGGGGGTCCCATCGTGGAACTTGACCCCCTGGCGAATCTTAAAAGTCCACTCGCTTTTATCTTCGTTAGTAGTCCAGCTTTCGGCCAGCACGCCTTCTACTTCGCTCACGCTGCTGCCCTTCAAGCGGACCAGCCCCTCATAGATTCCGCGCTGGACCACGTTGTTGGCGACGTTGAGGGTTTGCCCCGGGTCCATATTGTCGGCGGTTTCGCCGTACAGCACCACCAGCGTTTTGGGATCGCGGTTGAGCGCGCCGGCGGCGGCCTGAGTTGCCGCCTCGGTGGCTGCGCCTTCTCCCCCGGCTGCGGAGGTGGCGGTAGGCGGGGCCGTCCCGCCGGTGCAGGCGCTCAGCCATAACACGCTCAGGATAGCCGTCAACAAGAACAAACGATAAACTTTGGACATACTTTCTCTCCTTCGCAGATAAAGATACGATGAGGGGGGAGGCGAGGAGGCGGAGGGATTCTTGGCCTTCTCACCTCACGGACAACCAAAACCTGTCTGACAAAACTTAGACCATATTTGTCTTGACCAAAGTTGATATTTCTTGTCAACCTGCCTGAGGCTGAAGCCATCAGGCTAAAAGGGCAAAGTATCCTAACGGATGCTCAATTCCAGGGTGCTTCAGCGTCTTTTGCCCTCTTAACTTGGGGGTTCGGCCCCAAGCAACTTGGCGGCCAATTGAGCATACAATTACCCTCCATCAAGCTTCATAGACAATCCGACCTCCAACCATTGTTAAGGCTGCACTCAGGCCTTTGATAGCTTCCCGTGGCATCGTCTCGATATTGTCCGCCAGCAGGACCAGATCGGCCAGCATGCCCCGCCGCAACTGCCCCTTGACCCCTTCCTGAAACTCGGCGTAGGCGGCGTCGCGGGTATAGGCGGCCAGGGCGTCGGCCAGGCTTTGCTTTTGCTCCGGCAGGCCGGGGGCCCAGGGCTGCCGGGTCAGTGCGGCCTGAAGGCCCAGGTAAGGATTCTGGCTGACGATGGGCCAATCGCTGCCAAAGACCAGCGGTGCGCCGCTGGCCCGCAGCGTTTGCCAGGGAAAACCGCAGCCCCAGCGCCGCTCGCCCACCTGTTTGGCCCACAACTGCCCTGGAACCGAGACCGTCTCGTGCAGCGGCTGCATCGAGGCCACCACGCCCAATTCACAAAAGCGCGGCAGGTCGGCCGGGTGCAGCAGTTCGATGTGCTCGATGCGGTGACGGCTGTCGCGCCGGCCGTTGACCCGCTGGGCGTAGGCGTAGCCATCCAGGGTGCGGCGCACGGCCCCATCGCCAATGGCATGCACCATGATTTGCAGGCCCAGGCGGTCGGCGGCGGCGGCTAAGTGGTTAAATTGTTCGGCTTCAAAGATGGCCTGGCCGCAGTAGCCTGGCTGGCCGGCGTAAGGTTCGAGCAAGAGAGCCGTGCCGGATTCGACCACACCATCCATAAAGAACTTAACCCCGGTGCTGCGCACCATACTGCTCATGTAGGCGTCGCGCATGGTCACGGCCTCTGCGAGCGCCTCAGGCGGCGTATCCGGGGTGACGCTGAAGGGCACATTCACCCGCAAGGTCAGTTCGCCGGCCGCTTCCAGGTCGGCATAGCAGGCCAGCTCGTTCAAATCGCCGTTCATATTGTGAACGCTGGTCAGGCCGTAGCGGGCGGCCTGGGCGAGTCCCTGGCGTAATAATGCTCGCTGGCGGGCGGCGTCGGGCGCAGGGGCCAACTCGTAGATGCGCCCAAACGCGCCCGGCTCGCGCAGTTCGCCCGTCGCCAGGCCATCGGGGCCCATTACAATTTCACTGCCGGGGCTGCACTCGGCCCCATGCAGCAGACCGGCCAGTTCCAGGGCGTGGGTGTTGGCAAACATGGTGTGGTAATCAAAGGCCATGAGCGCCAGCGGCCGGTCGGCGATAATGGCGTCGAGGTGGTGGCGGGTCAGGATTTGGCCGTCAGGCCCGATGGGGTAGATCAGCCCATTGCCCATCAGCCAGGGCCGGTCGGGGTGAGCCTGGGCGTAGGCCCGCACCGCCTCGGTCAATTCGGCATAGCTGGACAACCCCTCGCCCTGGATGTTGTCCAGCCGGAGCGACCCCCACAGCAGGTGATAATGGCTGTCAATCAGCCCCGGCAGGAGCGTCCGGCCGGCGGCGTCAATCACCCGCGTCTGCGGGCCGCGCCAGGCGTCCGCCGCAGCGGCATCACCGACAAAAACAATCCGCTCTCCCTGGACGGCCACCGCTTCGGCGCGCGGCCTGGCCCGGTCCATGGTTAAAGCTTGCGCGTGGTTAATCAATACATCAGCAGGTAGAGACATCCGCATCCTTCCAGGCTTAGTATTAAGATGGTTCAACAGATATTGGGCAGTTAGCACCCTACAGTTTTAAATTAGCTCACGGATTAACACGGATAAACACAGATAAGATCAAAAAATTTAAGAAAAAATCTGTGTGATCTGTGTTCATCCGTGTCCCATTTAATTTCGTCGAGCAAAGTGTAGGGTAGCTAGATTGGGCAGCACCCCTGGGGTCAAGGAAACTGATGTGGGCCAGTCCTTTGGAGAATAGGGGATACCTCATTATAATCCGAATACTTTTTAGCTGCTACTTTGGAGGTGAGAATTTTATGGACAGCCAGCATTACCAGCCCTTGGATGCGATGGTTTACCCGCGTTTTTCCGGCATTCGCACTTTTATGCGCCTGCCGCACGTGACCGATCTGGCCGGGGTAGATTTTGCGGTGGTGGGCGTGCCTTTTGATACCGGCGGCACCTATCGAGTGGGGGCGCGTTTTGGCCCGGAAGGCATCCGCAGCGAGTCGGTGCTGCTGCGGCCCTACAACCCGGCCCTGGAGATTGACATCTTCAACTACTGTTCCGGGGTGGATTACGGCGACCTGCCGGTAACGCCCGGCTACCTGCCCGAATCGCACCGCCAGATTGAGGCCGGGGCCAAAGCTGTGTTCGACAGCGGGGCCATCCCGCTCTTTTTGGGGGGCGACCACTCCGTGAGCCTGCCCCTGCTGCGGGCCGCGGCCGCCACGCAGGGCCCGTTGGCCCTGGTTCACTTTGACTCCCACAGCGATTTGTGGCCGGGCTACTTTGGCGGCAAAGATACACACGGCACGCCCTTTCGCCGGGCGTTGGAAGAAAGATTGATTGACCCGGCCCGCTCCAGCCAGATTGGGCTGCGCGGTTCGCTGTATGAGGCGGAGGATGCGCGCATGCCTTACGAGGCCGGATTCCAGGTGATCACCGGGCCGGAACTGCACGCCCAGGGCATCCCGGCGACGCTGGCCCAGGTGTTGGCCCGCGTCGGCGACGGCCCGGCTTACCTGTCCTTTGACATTGATTTTGTAGACCCTACTTTTGCGCCGGGCACGGGCACGCCGGAGGTGGGCGGCTTCACCGGCTACGAGGCGCTGCATTTGGTGCGAGGGCTGGCCGGGGTCAACTTTGTGGCTTTTGACCTGGTGGAGGTGATGCCCATGTACGACCCCGCCCGCTCCACCTGCCTGCTGGCCGCTAATGTGGTGTATGAGTTTATTTCGTTGATTGCGTGGCGTAAGCGTCGGGGGGGTGGGTGATGAGAAGGCCGCCAAAGAAGCGGGCGTGCTCAATTTTACCTTATCAATAGCTTACGGGTTGATAGAGTTTGAGATTGGTTATATACCGAAAATCTTTAAGGTTGAGACAGAATCATGAGAAGTGCCGGGGCCAGGCTTTTTGGCGAATTGACTCTAAAGTTACCTCTCTACCCTGCCACAGACGGGCCAGTGAGAAGAAATCTGACTGCTCATCCGGGACGGTTGAGGCAACCTTAACCTCTTGTGTTTCACTGGTTTGAACTGAATCTACAAAATCTAAGGCAGTTAATAGTTCAAACAGCACTTTCGCTTTGGCTTTGTCTTTTACGTGAACGACGATTTGTTCCATGCTCTTATCCTCAACTTGACGTTACTCTTTCTAATTTTTCCGTATTAGGTAGAATGGCTGGCTACTGAGCTATTTTTGGGAATTCTTCTTGCAGGATTCGACGCAAGGTGGACTCTGTTACCGGCTTGTCAGTGCTTTTGCTTAAATATTCCTTAAGGGCTTCATTCATCATCGTTTGATAACCCGTTCCAGCTTGCTCTGCTCTGGACCGAAATTCTTCAAGAATGTTATCATCAATATAAATAGTGATGCGAGTTTTACCTTTGCTGGAAAGGACCGCACCGCGTTTACCCTTTGAGAAATCATATTCCGCTTTCATATTCTTTCACCTCACGATCCGTGGCTCGGCGCGCTGAAATAAGTCTAATTTCTTCGCCCCGAAATGTATAAACTAGCACCAGGATTTGGCCGGTACTACCCATACCTATGGCGATAAACCTCTCTTCATCTAAAGAGCCTTTATATCCTATACCGCCGGGCTGTTATAACGCCCGTATTGAGGCCGATGGTGTTGAGGCCGCCAAAGAAGCGGGCGTGCTCGATTTTGACGCAGCGATCCATCACCACGTCCAAACCGGCCTCCACCGCTCGTTGAGCCGCCTCGTGATGGATGACCCCTAACTGCATCCAGACAACTTTGGCCCCGACAGCGATAGCTTCTTCCACCAGCGGCGGCACATCGGCGGGGTTGCGAAAGATGTCCACGATCTCGATGGGGCAGGTTTTGGCCTCGGCCAGGGCGGTGAGGGAGGGAAAGCTGTGGCGGCCTAAAATCTCGCTTTCGCGGGGGTTGACCGGGATGATGTCGTAGCCTTCGGCCAGCATGTAAATGGCGGCAAAGTGGCTGGGCCGGTATTGGTTGCCGCTCAAGCCGACCATGGCAATGTGGCGGTAGCGGGTTAAAATGTCCAGCCGTTCAGCGGCGCTTTCGATGATTTTAGCCATAGTGTAATAGAATCTCCTGAAAGCGGAAGGATGGAAGGTTGGCATTTTCCATTCTTCCAGCCCTCCATCCTTCCAGATTTTATCCATTGTTACTGTTGCGAATTCTCCAACGCCTGCTCCAAATCCCAGATCAAGTCGGCCACATCCTCCAGGCCGATGGACAGGCGGATCAAATCGGGGGAGACGCCGCTGCCGATTTGCTCTTCTTCGCTGAGTTGGGCGTGGGCGGTGCTGGCCGGATGGATCACCAGCGATTTGGCGTCGCCCACGTTGGCTAAGTGGCTAAATAACTGCAAGCCCTCGATGAACTTTTTGCCCGCCGATAACCCGCCTTTGATCCCAAAGGTAAAAATCGCGCCGGCCCCCTCCGGCAGATATTTTTGGGCCAGGGCATAATCGGGGCTGGTTGGCAGCGAAGGATAATTGACCCAGGCCACGGCCGGATGGCCGCTCAAAAACTCGGCGATGGCGCGGGCATTGCAAACATGCTCGCGCATGCGCACGGCCAGGGTTTCCAGCCCTTGCAGAAACAAGAACGAATTGAAGGGGCTGAGGGCCGGCCCCATATCCCGCAGCGATTCCACCCGCGCTTTCATAATCCAGGCAAAATCGCCAAAAGTTTCGTAAAAGCGAATGCCGTGATAGCCCTTGCTCGGCTCGGTTAAGCCGGGAAAGAGGCCGTTGTCCCACTTAAAGCGGCCGCTGTCCACAATGACCCCACCGATGCTGGTGCCGTGTCCGCCGATAAACTTGGTGGCGCTGTGGACTACAATATCGGCCCCCCACTCGATGGGGCGGCACAGGTAGGGCGTGGCAAAGGTGTTGTCAATGATCAGGGGCAGGTTATGCTCGTGGGCAATCTTGGCGACGGCCTCGATGTCGCACACGTTGATTTTTGGGTTGCCGATGGTTTCGGCGTAGAGGGCGCGGGTGCGCGGGGTGATGGCCCGGCGGAAATTCTCCGGGTCGCTGCTGTCCACAAAGGTGGTCTGAAGGCCCATTTTGCGGAAGCTGATGTCAAACTGGGTATAGGTTCCGCCGTACAGGGTGCTGCTGGCCACAATTTCATCCCCCTCATTCATCAAGGTGAAGATGGTGATGAATTGGGCCGCCTGACCGCTGCCAACCGCCAGGGCGCCGACGCCCCCTTCCAGCGAGGCCATGCGCTCCTCAAAGGCGGCGGTGGTGGGATTCATGATGCGGGTGTAAATGTTGCCAAAACGCTGCAAGGCAAACAGGTTAGCGGCGTGTTCGGTGTCTTCAAACACGTAGCTGGTGGTCTGGTAAATCGGCATAGCGCGGGAGCCGGTGGTGGGATCGGGCCGCTGCCCGGCGTGCAGCGAGCGGGTTTTAAAGCCGAATTGTCTGTCTTTGGGCATGGTTATTCCTTCATAAACAGATGCGATGAAAGGTGAGGCGACGAGGCGGTTCGCTTCTTCGCCTCATCGTGTCCTCGCCTCTTCGCCTCATTTTTATCATCGGTAGCGGGCGTTAGAGGTGACGACTCCTCTATGCCTCCCGCAGTATAAAGGGTCACTCCCAAAAACGCAAGTCAACTTTTCATGGCCCATTGACTAATCCAAATTTGGCTTTATACTCAAAGTATCGTGCCACTTAAATTTTATCACCAGGAGGGTCGCTATGAGTTTCAATGCGGATTTTGTTGACGCAGAAAAAACGGTGCAGGTGGTCGGCTTTGGCCGGCGTTTCCTGGCTTATTTCCTGGACGGCATCATTCTGAATCTTGTGACCTTATGCGTAATCTTTGGGGTGATTCTGGGGGGTGGAGCCATTGCTGGACAAAACAAAGATGCAGCCAGTGCTATCACAATTTTGGCGCAGTGTTTGGGTTTTTTGATAGGAGTGGCTTATTTTGTGGGCTTTTGGGCCACCACCGGCCAAACTTTGGGTAAAATGGCGATGGGGATCAAAGTCATCAGTACGGACGGTTCCCCGGTATCGCGGGGTAAAGCCTTTTTGCGTTACCTGGGTTATATTGTGAGTGGCCTGGTACTCTCCCTGGGCTTTATTTGGGCCGCCTTTGATGAAAAACGCCAGGGCTGGCACGACAAAATTGCCGGAACCTACGTGGTCCCCAAGGATACCCGGTTTTCTGCAATGGACAACGTGACTTTTGTGCCTTCCGACTCCGGCGGGGCGGCAGCCGCAGTGGTGGTGCTGGTCTCCATTGTCCCCATCTTGCTGCTGGTGTCTATTGTGGTGATCGCTGTTTTGCTGCTGCTTGGTCCGGTGGTGGGCAATGTTTTCTCTAATATTGTCATCAATCTGGAAAAGACGCCCACCCCTTGAGGCGATACGCCGGGTCTGTCCAGAATTTTAGGAAGCTCGGCCTGGATAGCCATATCCAGGCCCCATTGCCGGATATGGCTATCCAGCGAGAGCAAACTCGCCTAAAATTTCGGACGCACCCCGATACGCGGGATTAATTGACAGCCGGCCAACTGCATGTTATATTCGCCCGGACTTCTCTCGTTCCCACGCTTTGCGTGGGAACGAGAGAAAACCGACACAATGAGGTGACATAGATGAAACTGGTAACTTATACCCTGGGCGGTCAGACCCGCCTGGGGGCGGTGCGCGATGATGGGGTGGTAGACCTGGCGGCGGCCAGCGGGGGAGGCCTGCCGGGCGATATGCTAACTCTGCTGCAAGGCGGTGAGGCGGCTATGGCGCTGGCCCGCGACGTGGTGCAAAACGCGGCAGAACGTATTCCCCTGGGCCAGGTTAAACTGCGCGCTCCGATCTTGAACCCCTCCAAAGTGGTCGCCATTGGCTTAAATTATATGGATCACTGCCGCGAGCAAAAGGTTGACCCGCCCAAAGCGCCGCTGATTTTTGCCAAATTCCCCTCTTCCATCATCGGCCCCGGCGAAGCCATCCGCTGGGACCCGGCCTTGACCAGCCAGGTAGATTTTGAGGTAGAACTGGCCGTGGTGATGGGCCGCACCGCCCGCCGCCTGGCCGAATCTGAGGCGTTGGAGTATGTGGCCGGCTACACCATTTGCCACGATGTCAGCGCCCGCGATTTGCAGTTTGGCGACGGCCAATGGGTGCGCGGCAAATCGCTTGATACCTTCTGCCCGCTTGGCCCCTACCTGGTCACCCGCGATGAGATCCCCGACCCTCACAACCTGGCTATTCGCTGTACCGTCAACGAAACGGTGCTGCAAAATTCCAACACCTTTGAACTGATTTTCAAAATCCCCTATCTCATCGCTTACGCCAGCCGGGCCTTTACCTTATTACCGGGCGACATCATCACCACCGGCACGCCCGACGGCGTAGGCGTCTTCCGCTCACCCAAAATCTTTTTGAAAGATGGCGATGTGGTCACGCTGGAGATTGAGGGCCTGGGCCAGTTGCGCAACCCTTGCGTGGAAGAGCGAGTCCTATGAGCCAAGAAACGTTCCTGCTGACCGGTAGTATGGGCTGCATCGGGGCCTGGACCATCCGCCAATTGGCAGCCGAAGGTGTGCGCGTTATCGCCACGGATCTGGCGACCGAGCCGGTGCGCCCACGTTTGGTGATAACGCCGGAGCAGTTAGCCGGGGTTACTTTTGCGCCGCTGGACATTACCGACCTGGACAGTTTACTGGCCCTGGTAGAGCGCGAGGGTGTGACCCACATGGTGCATCTGGCCGGGCTGCAAGTACCCTTTTGCCGGGCCAATCCCTCGTTGGGGGCGCGGGTGAATGTGGTCGGCACGGTGAACGTGTTTGAAGCAGCCCGGCGTTTTCAGGGGCAGGTGCAGGGCTTGAGTTATGCCAGCTCGGTGGCGGTGTATGGCCCGCCTCACCTCTACCCGCAGCGACCGGTGCCGGCCAATGCGCCGCTGTACCCGGCCACGCTCTACGGCGTCTACAAGCAGGCCAATGAGCAAACCGCCCGCGTCTACTGGCAGGATTGGCAGGTGGGCAGCGTCGGTTTGCGTCCCTCGATTGTGTACGGAGTGGGGCGCGACCAGGGCATGACTTCGGGCATCGCCAAAGCGATTCTGGCGGCGGCGGCCGGCCGGCCCTACGAGATCAAGTTTGATGGCTGGGTGGCCTTGCAATATACCGAAGACATCGCCCGCATGTTCATCGGGGCGGCGCGCGCCGGTTACGCCGGGGCTATGATTTGCAACCCGCGCAACGACGTGCTCACCGTGGCCGATTTCATCGCCGCGCTGCAGGCCGAAGCGCCCGAGGCCCAGATTACCTGCGCCAACAACCAGCTTCCCTTCCCCGCCGACCTGGATGACAGCGACCTGCGCACTGTTTTGGGTCACATCCCCCATACCCCTCTCCCGGCAGCCATTCACGACACCCTGACTCGCTTTCGCAGCCTGCTGGCTAACGGCCAGGTAGATTTGGGCCAGCTTGACTCGTAAAGCGTGATAGCATTAATTTTAAAACAAAAGTGCGAGGATTGGGTGATTTGGGGATTTTTTACTTTAAAAATATCATTTGTTTTAATCCTCCAATCCCCTAATCCCCGCTAAAAAAGGTGAATATGACTGAGCCGAACTATCAATACTTAGGTAAAGGACGCAAATTGATCGAGGGGGTGGACAAAGTGACCGGCCGGGCGCGCTATGCCGGCGATGTCATTCTGCCGGGGATGCTGCACGCCCGGCCCATCCTCAGCCCCTACGCCCATGCCAAAATAGTCTCCATTGATAAATCTGGCGCCGAGGCCATGCCGGGGGTGGTAGCGGTGCTGACCGCCCAAGACTTGCCCACTCGCAACCGCAGCATTGCCTCGCGCAACAGCGCCGTGCTGGCTAAAGAGCGGGTGTTGTTCCGGGGACAGCCGGTGGCGGTGGTGATCGGCGAGACGGCGGCGGCAGCCCAGGACGGCGTGGACGCAGTCTTGATTGATTATGACCCGCTCCCGGCGGCGGTGGATTTGGCGGCGGCGATGAATCCGGATGCGCCGGTAGTCTGGCCGGAGGGCCTGCCCCGCGATGAATCGGACCTGACCGCCGCTCACGCCGCCATCGAGGCCGAAAAAGAGGTGGCCCAGGCGGCCAACTCAAACATTCATACCGAGGAGCATTTTAAGCGCGGTGATGTAGCTCAAGGCTTTGCCGAGGCCGAGGTCATCATCGAGCGCACCTATCACACCCCGCTGGTGCATCAAAGTTACATGGAACCGCACGCAGTGGTAGCCGAGCCGGACCCGTTTCGGGGCAGCCTGACCATTTACACCGGCACGCAGGGCCAGTTTATGGTGCGCGACGAGGTGGCCCGCATTTTGAGTTTGCCCAAAAACAAGGTGCGGGTAATGCCTATGACGATGGGCGGCGGCTTTGGGGCCAAGTATGGCATTGTCGAGCCGCTGGCCGGGGCGGTCGCCCTGACTCTGAACCGGCCCATCCGCCTGGTCTTGACTCGCTCCGAGGATTTTCTAACTACCACCCCCTCGCCGGCCAGCCGCATCGAGCTAAAAACGGGGGTTAACAAGGCGGGCCGGTTGACCGCCATCCAGGCTCGTGTGGCTCTGGATAACGGCGCTTTTGCCTTTGGCATCAGCGGAATTGTAGCCACCCTGTTGGGCGGTTATTACCAATGCCCTAACGTGCAAATTGACTGCTACGAAGTCATCACCAACAAACCGCAAGCCGGGGCCTACCGCGCCCCCGGCGCGCCTCAGGCCACTTTTGCCCTGGAGTCAAATATTGAAGATATGGCGCGGGCGCTCAAGATGGACTCGCTGGAGTTCCGGCTGCTGAACGCTGCCGAAAGCGGCGACCCGACCGGAACCGGCGAAAGCTGGCCGCCCATGGGGTTAAAGCTGTGTCTGGAAAGCATGCGCCGGCATCCGGCCTGGCAAAACCGCACCAAACAAGCGCATGAGGGCATCGGCCTGGCTATTGGCGGCTGGCCCTGTTTTATGACCCCTTCTTCGGCCATTTGCCGGGTGGATACCGATGGGGTGGTCAAGCTGCATGTCGGCTCGGTGGATATTTCGGGCGTCAACAGCACCTACGTATTGATTGCAGCCGAGGCGTTGGGCGTCTCACCGGAGCAGGTAGAGATTATTCAGGGCGATACCCAGAGCGGGCCGTTTGGAGCGCACAGCGGCGGCAGCCAGACCACCTACAGTATGGCCGGGGCGGTGGCCGGGGCGGCCGAGGAGGCCAAAAAGAAGCTGCTGCGGCTGGCTTCGGACCAGTTTGAAATCAGCCCGGAGGATTTGGAGCTGCGCAATGGCCGGGTGCAGGTGAACGGCGCACCGGATAAAGCGATGACCCTGGCCGAGGTGGCGACTCTCTCGCAGAGCAAAGGGGGCGGGCCGGGGCCGATCATCGGCGAGGGGTACAGCGCCATTGAGCAGAACGCGCCGGGCTTTGTCGTCCACCTGGCCAAAGTGGCGGTTAACCCCGACACCGGCGAGGTGAAGCCGCTGCAATATGTCGCCATCCAGGATGTCGGTTTTGCGCTGAATCCTCTGCTGGTAGAGGGGCAAATTCACGGCGGAGTGGTGCAGAGCATGGGCTATGCCTTGAGCGAAGCGATGGTTTACGATGAGGATGGGCAGTTATTGACCGGCAGCTTTATGGATTACGCCATCCCCCGCTTTGACAGCGTGCCCGGCCTGGAAGCCATTATGCTGACCAATCCGTCGCCGCTGGGGCCGTTTGGGGCGCGGGGCGTGGGCGAGCCGCCCATCATCCCTGCGCCGGCGGCAATAGCCAATGCTATCCGGGACGCAGTTGGCGTGCGGGTGACAAAACTGCCGCTGCGGAGTGAAACTATCTGGCGGGCCATGCAGAATCAAGAATAAAAAGAGTGCAGCCCTTCATACGGCTTGATCAGACCGTTATGCGGCCT
>CAZDMM010000108.1:0-880 GCA_964505845.1 uncultured Caldilineaceae bacterium | reverse complement strand
GCCGTTTTTTAGTTTGGTCAACCCTGCATGCAGTTTGGTCAAGGTAGTTTTTGGGTTGGTCAAGCCAGTTTTAGGCCGGCCGCTCAAAGACAGCGATGGCCCGCACCGGCGAGCCGGTTCCCCCGCGTATCTTGAGCGGCAGCCCAATAAAACGAAAACGTCCCCGCCCGATAAGCTGATGCAAATTGATCAGATTCTCGTAATGAGTAAAGCCCATCTCCCCACAAATATGATGGACTTCCTTATTAGAAACGCGGCGCACACCCGGCGAGGCTGTTTCGACCCCAAAAGCCGCAATTTTTTGCCGGCCCAGCCAGCGCGCGGCCTCAACACTGACCCCCGGCCCATCGTACCAATTGTCTGTGCCAAAAGCGCGGCGATAATGATCCGTGTACAGCAGAACCGTATCCCCCGCTTTAATCTCAAGACCGGCGTCCAACAGGGCGCGCTCTAAATCGGCCGGCTCAATCAACTCGTGCAGCCCTTTATGGGACAGGTCTAAACAGAGACCTTCGGTATAAAACATGGTCAGCGGCATCGTATCTATAGATTGTCCCCGGTACTGGCGGGCCATGTGGTTGAGGGCGTCCACGTGCGTCCCGGTATGCTCGCCCATTTCTAGCCGGTGTACGGCGGGCGAAACACCATCGCTGTCCGTAAGGCCATCCCACTGCTCATGCGAGGCGTATAGGGTAATCTGCACTTCTGGCAAAATGGGCAGCACCGGCATCCCTGAGAAGATTTCCTGGCTCAAATCAATGATTTCAAACATAAGGCTCGCCGCTTTCCCTAAGGAGACGTAACTTCAGTTAACCTGGTTGAGGGTAAGGTTAAAACTGCCGGTGGTATCGTGGCCGCCGGCCAGGAGGGTGTACTGGCC
>CAZDMM010000107.1:0-14126 GCA_964505845.1 uncultured Caldilineaceae bacterium | reverse complement strand
AGACCCGCTCAAAGCCATCTATTCGCCCAGCCACCCGGTCAGCATCAGCCGCGAGGGCAGCTTTGGGGCGACGGTCGGTTGGGAAGACGCCAACGTCAAGCCCAACACCGATTTCAGCCTGTACTATTCCCTCTCACCCGACGACATCGGCGTGAACCTGCTCAGTTACAAAGCGGTTGGCGAAGACGGCTTCTTTGTGCTGCTGGTCGCCCCCAACGTGGACGCGCAAGAAGTGGTCGCTAAAGATGTCATCCTGGTGCTGGACGTGTCCGGCTCAATGGAAGGCGAGAAGATGGAGCAGGCCCGCAACGCCTTGCTGTACGTGCTTGACCATCTTAACCAGGGCGACCGCTTTAACGTGATCGCCTTCAGCACCGGCGTGCGGACTTTCTCCAGCAGGCCCGAACCCCTCTCCGCCCTGCCGGAAGCCCGCCGCTTTGTCAATGAACTCCGGCCCGAAGGCAGCACCGACATCAACCGCGCCCTGCTGGAAGCCATCAATGGGGCCGACAAAGAGCGCCCTACCACCCTCATCTTTTTGACCGACGGCCTGCCCACCAGCGGCGAAGTGGAGACGCCCAACATTCTGGCGAATGTTGACCAGGCTGCCGGCAGCAATGTGCGCATCTTCCCCTTTGGTGTGGGCGATGATGTGGACACGGTGCTGCTCGATACCCTGGCCCAGCAGCAGCGCGGCGTCAGCGCCTACGTGCGCCCCGGCGAGCGCGTGGATGAGAAGGTCAGCAGTTTTTACGCCAAAGTGGGTACGCCGGTGCTGGCCGATTTATCGCTGGACGTGCAGGGCGTAACCCTGGAAGATACCTACCCCTACCCGCTGCCCGATTTGTTTGCCGGGACGCAACTGGTGCTGACCGGCCGCTACCGCGAGGGCGGCCCGGCCGCCGTCACCCTGACCGGCCAGGTTAACGGCCAGACTCGCACCTTTCGCTTTGATGACCTGACCTTTTCTGCCAACCTCCCCCCCGCCGGGGGGGATAGAGGGGGGGCGGAATTCATTCCGCGCCTGTGGGCCACCCGCAAAGTGGGCTATCTGCTCAACCAAATCCGGCTGCACGGTGAAAGCCGCGAAACGATTGATGAAATTGTCAACCTGAGCGTGCGCTACGGCATCATCACCCCTTATACCTCCTTCCTGGTGGAAGAGCCGGAGCTGGCCCTCAGCCAGGAGGGGCGCAGCCAGTTAGCCGAGCAAGAGTACGCCGCCGCCCAAGAAGCCCCGGCCCCAGCAGTGGCCGGCGCAGACGCGGTCAACAAAGCGGTGGAGCAAAATTCGCTGGCCGAAGCGGCCCAGGCTGCCCCCTTGCCCACAGGGGTGGCTTCTGCGGATGGAACGGGTAGCGCCGGCAGCGCGCCAGTCGTCACGGTGGTGGGCGACAAAGCCTTTGTGTTCAAAGATGGCGTGTGGACCGATACCACCTTTGACTCGGCCAGCATGACCACCACCCAACTACCCTTTGGCTCCGATCTGTTCTTTGAGTTTATGGGCGACCACCCTGAAGCGGGCAAATACTTTGCCCTGGGTGACAGAGTCATCGTGGTGCTGGATGGGACTGCTTATGAAACTATACCGGGCGATATATCAGACTCTTCCGGCCAAATTGAACTAGGGGCAGGCGCAACGCCTGCCCCTTCTGTTGAAGCAGCCCTGGCCCCCACCGCTACTCCCACCCCGCTGCATCCCCATTCCGGCGATGCGCCCCGCCTCAGCCTCACCGCCGATGTAACCGAAGGGGTCGCCCCGCTGGTGGTCAATTTTAACGGCAGCCTGATTGCCGCCGTAGACGATGGGCGCAATTATAAGTGCCCGTACAGTCAGATAGATTTTGGCGATGGCAACTCGCTCACCGTCATGTCGGAGTGCGGCGAGAAACCGCATGAACGGTACGATACGGCCAATTATGTGTATGATAAAGCCGGGAAATATCAGGCTGTTTATACCGTAGGGGAGTTCAAGTCAGCGCCCGTGACAATTATCGTGCGTGAGGCAGGCGCACTCTCTACCCCTACCGACACCGCGCCGGCAGCCACGCCAACAGCCTTCACCGGGTCGGCTACACCAGAGCCTACGGCTACAGCGGCGGCCCAACAACCTGCTTCCACCGGCACGCCGCCGCCTACCCAACCGGCTGAGGCGGCAGGAGTCAATAGTTCAATTTATAACGCCTGGGGCTTCATTCTGCTGCCGCTGCTGGGGCTGGCGGTTGGCTGGTTTATCTGGGGACGAGGGAAATAATTGTCAATTGTCAACGGGTGTTTGGGGGTTGATCCGGCGGCAGAATACTCTCAATGAACTGCTGCATGCGCTGGTAATGGGAGCCGGGCCAGTAAATCTGGCCGCAGCCCTGGCACTGGCAAAACTCGTGGTAATACTGCCGGGTTTGAGGCAGCAGGCGATGGGCAATGCTGTCCTTGTCAACCGCTTGCAGCCGGCCGTTGCAGTGCAGGCAGCGGGTGAACGGAGCGACGGAGCCGGACAGGTCAAACCGGCGCAGCACCTCGATTACCTGCTGGCGAGGCTGGGTGGCCCGCATCCAATAGCCATGCGTCACAATGCTGCGTTTGAGCAGCCCCCGGTCGCGGGTTAACAGGATGCGTTCCTGGCTGCTGGAGAGGTGGGCCAGCTCGTCGTCCGAGTAATCGTTGCGGTAGAGGGTATCAAAGCCAAGCATGCGCAGGTAGACCGCCAGCCGGCCCAGGTGGACATCCAGCACAAAGCGGGTTTCGCGCAGTGGCTTGGGGCGCAGACGTACCAGCGGGGTGATGTCAAGTGTCTCAAAAACGGGATAAACGCTGATAACATCGCCGTGCTGTACCTGATAAGAGAAATCAACCGAGACCCCATTGACCAGGATGAGGTCAACCTCGGCGTGGGGCACACCCAGCGCCTCGATCATATCTTTGACCGAGGCGCTTACCTCAAAAGAGTGGGTCAGCGTTTTTTGGCGTTGGTCAGGGGGCAGGAAATCATTCAGTTCAGCATAAAAGCGAACTGAGACGGTGCGCCGGTGGGGCGAGGAGGCGGAAGGCGAGGAAAAGGGAGGCGACGCGAAGCGGGCGACGAAGCGATTCATCGCCTCCTCGTCACCTTCACTCATCACGCCCCTACCTCCTCTTCCCGGCGTATCCATACCTGGTTGCTGTGGAAGGTGCTTTGCCCGGCCAGGTCGGCCAGGGCGTCGGAGACCGTCCAGTTGACGTTTCGCCCCCCTGAGTTCATCGAAGGGTCGAATTTGCTCCAGCGGCCTTTGGGCGAAGCCAGCACGCCGGGCCGGACTGCATCCGTAACCACGGCCCGCAGTTTGCACCAGCCGCGCCTGTTTTCTATCACCACCATATCGCCGGCAGCGATACCGCGCGCGGCGGCGTCGGCCGGATTGATTTCCACAAAGGGCGTCCCCTCACGGGCCAGCAAGTCGGGTTGATTGGCAAAACTGCTGGTGGTAAAGTGATGGGCCGCCGGGCTGACCAGCGTTAAGGGCGCCGAGGCCGTTCCGCCAGGGCTGCTCCCCTCCACCGGCTCCGTCCAGGCTACCTGGCGGGGGTCGGGCCAGCCCGGCAGCGGGTCAAGACCGATATTGGCCATGCGCTGGGAGAACAGTTCCACCTTGCCGCTTTGGGTGGGGAAATACAGACCCCTCCCCCAATCCCTCCCCGTATCGAGGAGGGGGGACTCTTCACCCGTAATGGGGGAGGGAGATTCTCCTCCCTCTGTCCCCCCCACAGGGGGGGAAGTGAAAGGAATGGTCGAGTCAAGGTTCAGCGGGACGTGGTGCTCTTGCTTGAGCCGTTCCAGGGTAATCCCACGCAGAGCCGGGTAGCGCTCGGCGGTGGCGGCCAGCACCTCGGTGATAACTTCATCCACGCTTTGGTGCAGCCACGGCTCGTTAAAGCCCAGAGCCTGAGCCAGCAGCCCCATCACCTCCCAATTGCTTTTGCTCTTGCCCAGGGGTGGGATGGCCTGCTGGTTGTAGGCCAGCACGGTATGGCCGTAGGCTTTGTGCAGGTCGCTGTGCTCAAGCTGCGAGGTGGCCGGCAGGACGATGTCGGCATAATCGGCGGTGTCGGTCATAAACAGCTCATGCACCACGGTAAAAAGGTCTTCCCGCTGCAAGCCCTGCCGGATCAGCCCGGCATTGGGGGCGATGGCCGCCGGATTGGAGCCATAGACATAGAGTGCCATAATGGGTGGGTCGGTCACTTCGCCGGTAAGGGCTGCGCCCAGCCGGTTCATGTTGACGATGCGGGCCGGGGGCGGGCAGTTTTCCCAGGGCTGCAATCCGGCCCATTTAACGTACCCGCTGGCGCTGTAAGCCAGGCCGCCGCCGCATACGCCATATTGACCCGTTAGCGCCGGCAGGGCGCAGATAGCCCGCACGGTTTGGCCGCCGTTGAGATGGCGCTGCAAGCCGTCGGCAATTTTTATCAAGGCCGGTTGGGTGGTAGCGTAGAGATGGGCCAGGTCAATAATCTGCTGCTCCGGCAGGCCCGTAATGGCGGCAACGCAGCCCGGTTCGTAAGCGGCTAAACGTTCCTTCAGTTGCGGCCAGCCCACCGTATAGGCTTCCAGCCAGGCTTCGTCGTGCCGATTTTCGGCCACGATGATGTGGGCCAGGCCCAGGGCCAGCGCCCCGTCGGTGCCGGGCAGCGGCGCCAGGTGCCAATCGGCCCCGCGGGCGGTGCGGGTGCGGCGCGGGTCAATCACCACCACCTGGCAGCCCCGGCGCTGCGCTTCTTTGAGATGGGGCATAAAGTGGGGCGCGGTGCTGACCGGGTTGTGGCCCCAAATAATCACCAGGCGGCTGTGGGCCACGTGGTCGTAAGGCACGGTGTGGCGCGCCCCCAGGGTCGCCTCAACTGCGTACTCGGCGGCGGCCCCGCAAATGCTGCGCTGCAATTGGCTGGCCCCCAGCCGGTTCCACAGGCGATTGTTGCACACGGTCATTTGCACCAGGCCCAGGGTGCCGCTGTAGCTGTAAGGCAAAATGGCCGCCGGGCCGTAGCGGTCAATGATTTCTCGCCAGCGGGCGGCAATGGCGGCAATGGCCTCGTCCCAGGAAATGCGTTCCCATTGGCCGCCGCCCTTTGGCCCGACCCGCCGCAGCGGGTATTGCAGCCGGTCGGGGTGATAAACGTGCTCCAGGTAAGGGCGCACTTTGGCGCACAGCCAGCCCTCGGTGATGGAATGCGCCGGGTCGGCGTAAAAGTTGATGGCCCGCCCATTTTCAACCTCGGTGATGACGCCGCAGGTGTCCGGGCAGTCGTGGGGACAGGCCCCATGGATGCGTTCGATTGGCATAAGTTCCCCCTTAAAATTGTTTTGGCTTATGAGGCAAGTATACTCGCAAATTTGGTCGAGTCAACGCTTGTTTTTCGCTGTTTGTAATCCTTTTGGCAGGAGCCGCCACAGACCCAGATTTTACCCGGCAGATTTTTTGGCCGGTTGAGAGTCGGTGTTATGGTCCTGATGCGGAAACCAGCGCCACAAATCCCGCCAATGCCACACAGACAGTACGGCAATGATGACCATCCCTACCACATAAATCATAGGGCCGACCATAGCCGTTGACCCGCGCAGATCATCTTCAGCTTTTGGCAGGTAGGCTCCGGCCACGATCACTTGCGCCAACATCATCAAGCCGACTCCCGCCACCAGAAAAATAAGGAGATTCCGCAGCGAAGCCAGGCGACCCCGGCGGCTGACCAGAGAGCGGCTGGCATAAGCCACCGTTCCCAGGAAGACGCTGAGTAAAATGACAATCAACTGGATCGCTCCCCAGGAAAGGAGCGGCATAAGTTGGATGAGAAAAAAGAGCCAGCTACCCAGGCTGACCACTGCCAGCATTGTCAAGAAAAAGCCCAGGGCTTGAATGATGGGCGGCAAAACGGTCTGCCGGCTCATTGGTACTACGGCCAGGGCTTTCAGCAAGCGGGCCGGCTCCGGCAGCAGTTGGGCCAGTTTATCCACGTGCTTCAAGCCACGCCGAAAATCAATCCATTGAAGCCGGGCAATTTTCCGGGCAATATCTTTGGTATCCTGGAGCGTAATAGGGTAGACAACCTGTTCTTCCAGTTTAAAGGCGGTGGTATTTTTATAGGCTGACAGTAACACAAAGACCGTTTCGGCCTCGGCCGCTTCGGTCACATACAGATGCCCATATTTTTGTAGCCCTGCGATGATGTCGTCGGCATATTTTTTGTCCTGCGGGGCAAAATCTACCGCAAAGCGGGTCGGTTTTGGATTTTTTATATTGGGATTATAAGGGTTGGCAAAGGATGGGCGGGAGGCGCTGGGTTTACCCCACCGCTGCATACCGGCTGAACGCAAAAGCAAAATTAAAAAGATAAGGGAGAAGGCCCCTATTATCAAGGTGCAACCAAGAAATGTAGCCATGTGGTCATTTAGGTTGGAGGGGAGGAGTCCAGCCGTAAGAACCAGGGCTACGGGCAGCATCAGCAAGGCATTTTGCACATGGAAAAAGCTGAAATCTCGTTTTAAAATGCGGTAGGGGAGTGGACACAAATAGAAAGGGATGTAGAGCGTCCACAAGGTTGGCAATGAAATTAGAGCCACAACCAGGCTTACCCAAAAGGAAACCCAAACTATCGGCGGCGCCTTGACCCCTTTTTGGGGCGGGGGCAGGGCTGGTTTTTGGGGCGTCTGGATGAGTTTTTCCAGTTCCGCCAGGCCTTTTGTGAAGGAGGTGCGAAAATCAATCCACTCGTAGGGCTGAAGCTGGGGCGGCAGCGCCGCCGCTTCAAAAATGATGAGGATGATCCGTTTGTTTTGCTTGATCGCTCGCTGCCATTCCGGGGCCACATTTTCAGATTTTAAAGACTCAGCAGACACGACCAGCAGGAATATCTCAGCCTCATCAATGCCTTTGAAGATTTGCGCTTGCCAGGGTTGGGCCGGTACCAGGCTGTGATAATCCAACCAAACCGGGAATCCTCGGTCTTCTAATTCATCCAACAGGCTGTCTACAAAAGGCGCTTCACGCCGAGAATAACTGATAAAAAGCGAATTGGGCATGCTTGTTCCTGAGTTAATGAGAAGTTAAGATTATGTCAAAAAAGAATGAGTAACGTTGCATATCTTCCCCGACATGGTTATAATGGAAACATTATGACAACTTAGCCCGAATCATCTTCAAGGCGACTACATCTTAATCTTGTTCCCAAACTCAATTTGGGAACGAGATTACAAAGGATGTGCGGTCTACAAAATTTGATTATTCCCCCGGGCGCAGTTGGGATGCGGAACGAGACGAGAGGCGTTTGGCCTCTCGTCTCACCCGTCTTAGCCATTTTGCAGGGCTTTGACCAGTTTGGGGATAATAAACCACTGTAACACCCCCTCCCTCGGCTCTAAATCAGCCCATTCCTCAATTTCAAAATTTAAGCAGACCAGCCCGGCGGTTGGAATTTTGATGGCGACGTTTTCTCCCCCGATGGCGCATAAACTCAGCACGGTTTCTTCTAAAACCGGATTGTGCCCGACAAGCAAGACCCGCTCCAGAGCGGCGGGCAGGCGTCGCAGGGCTTGCAGCAAATCGGCGCTGCCGCCCTCGTAAAAGGATTCCTCCCACTGAATCGAATCCTTATAGCCGCAAGCCTGGGCCACCATTTCGGCGGTTTGGTGGGCGCGTTTAGCCGGCGAGGCCAGAATCCGCTGTGGTACGATTTTAAACAGAGCCAAAACCTGGCCCATACGCGGGGCATCCTCCAGGCCTCGTTTGGCCAGGGGGCGGTCAAAATCGGCCAGGCCAGGCGTCCCCCAATCAGATTTGGCGTGGCGCAGGATTAGAACGGTTTTCATAAGCTGCTCCTATTCAAATCAGAGTTCAGCGGTCAGAGTTCAGCAGTCAGACAAGAATTGACTTGACTGGCCGCTATCCTAAAATTTGCCCATTTACGATGATACTTTTATGCTCAGGGCTTATGATATATGCCGTCGTGTTTATCATCGCTTTTAGCCTGACTTTGCTCACTGCCCCCTTGAGCATCCGATTGGGCCGCCGCTTGGGGGTGGTAGATCGTCCCGGCGGCCGGCGCACCCATCAAGGCGAAATATCGCGTTTGGGCGGAATCGCGCTGTGGGCCGGTTTTTTTGGAGCCGGTCTGCTGGTTTTTGTTTTAAGCGCCCTGGAAGGCTGGCCTGTTATCGGGGTTGAGGATCGCAAATTGCTAACCGGGGTGCTGGTGGGGAGCGGGGTGGTGTTTCTGTTTGGCTTGTGGGACGATTGGCGCGAGCTACCGGCCTGGCCTCAATTTGCGGTGCAATTTGGCGCTGCCTTGATTGCCATTGCCTTTGATATTATAGTCGAGCGAGTGACTCTGCCAATTTGGGGCTATACCATCTTTCCCGCCTGGATCACTTATCCGCTGACCGTCTTTTGGATCATGGGCATGCTCAATACGGTAAACTGGCTGGACGGATTGGATGGGCTGGCGGCCGGGGTAGCCGCCATTGCCAGCCTGTTATTTGCGGTGCATGCCTATAGTTTAGGGCAAACTACGGTGGCGCTTTTTCCCCTGGCCCTGGCCGCAGCCTGCCTGGGCTTTTTGCCTTTTAACTTTTACCCGGCGCGGGTATTTATGGGTAGCAGCGGCAGCATGTTATTGGGTTTTGCCCTGGCTGGGCTCTCTATTCTGGCGCCGGCCAAAGTGGCCACGGCCCTGCTGGTGCTCGGCATCCCCATCATAGATGTGCTGTGGCTAATACTGCGGCGCTGGCGGCGGCAGGGGAACCCCGCCCAGGCCGGGCGCGATCATCTCCACTATCGTTTGCTCGATCTCGGTTTATCGCAGCGCCAGATTGTGCTGCTGTATTATACCTTTTGCGCCGCCTTTGGACTGCTGGCCCTGATGATCGAAGATCGTTTTTTTAAGCTGATTGCCCTGGTGGTGATGAGCAGTCTCACCCTGGCCGTTTTGTGGTGGCTGGCAAAGCAGAAATGACCAGGGGCTAACGATCACCGACCAGTGCCAAAAATCGAAAAAGGTGTTGATGCGGCGGTCTACGGTCAGCCGTCAGCGGTCATTTCACACATACCCAATGGAGCGATACCATTCTAAGGTACGCTGCGCCCCTTCGGCAAAGGTGGATGGGACAAAGCCAAGTTCACGCTGGGCCTTGCTAATATCTACCCACCAGTCATTAAAGACATACGGTTTTAAGTTTTGGGGATAAAAAGGCTCTCGCCCGGTGAACAGGGCGATAAATTCCAGCAGCCGAGAGAATTCTACCATGAGCCAGCCGGGGAAATTAATGCGCCAACTGCTGCGACGGGCCAGGCAGCTTACAATTTGATTGGCTTCTCGATGCGTGATGCTCTGATTAGCAATGTTATAGACCTGTCCTACCCGCCCCAGCTCCAGGGCCGCTTCAATGGCTTTGGCCGCGTCGCCCACATAACAGGGAAAGATGATATGCCGGCCTTGATGAACCTGGACGCGCCAGTTGCGCAAAAACTCCTCAAAAAAGAGCCGGTTAAACGCATAGTGACCATGCGGCCCGTATAAAGCGCCCAGGCGTAAAATAACCGCCGGCAAACCCTTTTTGACATAATTGAGCACCAGCTTTTCGCCTACCAACTTGGTTTTGGCGTAATTATCGCTGGGGTAAGGCCGACACGGTGTTCTTTCGGTAATCACCGCGCCCGGTTCCTGGGGGCCTACCACAATGATGGTGCTGATGTGAATAAATTTTTTGACCCCGGCCTGCAGCGCTGCTTCTAACACATGCTGTGTACCGACGATGTTGGTTTGGGCAAAAGGCCGGATTGGCCCCCACAAACGAAAGTGGGCCGCGGCATGCACCACGTAATCACAGCCGCAGGCGGCGGCTTGAACCGAGTCGCTCTGCCGCACATCTCCCCTGGCAATTTCTATGCCCAGCGCCTCTAAAAAAGAGGTGTCGCTGCTGGGCCGGGCCAGCGCACGCAGCGCATACCCGCGACCGGCTAAATACTCGCACAAATTTCGCCCCAAAAAGCCTGTAGCGCCGGTGATTAAGATCAAGTGTCTGATTCCTGTACGGCGAAAGGTGATAGCAAGTTATAAGCGTCGGGTGTCAGGTGTCAGGTATCACGTGTCAGGTTAAATGTTTAACGTTGAACGTTGTCGCTGACATCTGACCACTGACTACTGGCTACCGTCTACTTACACTTACCAATCAATATCCTGGCCTTGAAAAGCATAGATAAAAAGTTTGCGGATATCCTCGGCGCTGGGTGGGCGAGGCGAGGTGACAATTTGGGAGTCGTTTTCAGCATTTTCAACCAGCTTATCCAAATGCTGGTACAATTCAGCCAGGGTCAGCGGCAAGGCAGCTTGCAGAGAGAGGGGTTGTCCAATCCGAGCGGCCAACTGCCGGATGGCCTGCACCAGGCTTTGAGCGCCTTGCAAGGGGGTAGCGGCCGGCAGCCCTAAAAAAGCCGCAATCTCATGGTAGCGAGTCTGCTCAGGGCAAGGGTAGGCATGGTATTGAATGGTGTAGGGCAAAAATAAGCCGACCGTTCGGCCGTGCGGCAGGTGGTAAACCGCGCCCAGGCTGTGTCCCAGGGCATGGGCCAGGGAGCACATGGAATTAATAAAACCCAGCCCGGCGACGGCGGCTGCGTTGTGCATTTTCTCGCGGGCTACAGCATCGGCGCTGTCGGCTACAGCGCGGGGCAGATAATCAAAAATAAGCTGGATCGCTTTCAGGCACAAACCATCGGAAAAATCGTTATTCCAGGTAGAGGTATAGCCTTCGATGGCGTGGGTCAGGGCGTCCATGCCGGTATCGGCGGTGAGCTGGGGCGGCATGGTAGCGGCTAAGGCGGGGTCTACAATGGCCAGGTCAGGCGTATTTTCCGGCGAGCCAACGGCGACCTTGCGCTGGTCGTCCGGGTCGGTCAGTACAATGCCCCAGGTTACTTCGGCCCCGGTGCCGCTGGTGGCGCTGATGGCAATCATTTTGGCCTTGCGGCGCAACCCAAGCGGCTCAAGCGGGGTTACAGCCAGGATGTTGAGGCCGGGGTTCTCGTACAAAATCCACATGGCTTTGGCGGCGTCTATGGCTGAACCACCGCCCAACCCCACCACCCAATCCGGCTCGTAGGCGGTCATGGCGGCTGCGCCGTGTTGAATGGTGGCGACAGAGGGTTCGGCTTCAATTCCGCTGAAGACCTGGCTGGCGATGCCGGCCTGGTTGAGTTTTTCCTGCACCTGCCACGCCCAGCCCAATTTAACCAGCGTGGCATCGGTGACAATAAAGGCGCGCCGGCCGCTGAGGTGGGTTAGATGATCCAAAGCGCCGGGGCCAAACACAATTTCGGGGCTGCGAAAGTACCACATTTCCCCTCAATTCCCTGCTTTCAATGCTTCTGCCGCCGGGGCATAGTTGGGGTTATAATCCAGGGCGGCTTGAAAATCGGCTTGAGCGCCCGGCTGTCCGGTAGCTTGTAAGGCCAAACCGTGATAATAGTAGGCTTCTTCCAGGCCGCCGGCGCCCTTGATGGTGGCTTCGGCCAGGGCTAACACATCCTGATAGCGCCCAACTGCGTAGTAGGCTTCAAAAGGGGTAAATTGATACCACAGCCGCCGCCAGTGCAGGCCAATTTGCCGGGCGCGATCAAAGGCAGCCACGGCTTCTTCAAAACGGCCCAGGCGAGTCAGGGCGTCGCCCTGGTTAAAAAGGGCAATGGCGTCATTCGGGTTGGCCTCAACCTCGGCGGCGGCGGTTTGGGCCAGCCGCTTGTACATGCTGGCGTCATCCATATCAGGGCCAATAATCGCGGCCACCGCAGCGGCCTGTTCCGGCGGATAGACCACCAGGTACACCCGGTTGAAGACGCGCCAGTCGGCGTCAAACTGATCATATTTGACCTTAACATCAGGCCCGTTAAGCGAGTCAAAAGTGTTAAGTTGACCGGCGCTGTCGTCATAGCCGGTGACGAGGCGGTAATGGCCCAGGCCGTCGCCATCATGCACCAGCCAGGTTTCGGCGAGCACAGGCAGGTTGTTGCTGACCAGCCGCTTGAGTTCCTCCAGGCTGCCTCCCCGGCGCACAATGCTTTCCAGGCCGACGGTGCGGGCATAGGCGGCCAGCTCTTCGGGATTGACATTTTTATCATCGCGGTTAGGTTTGAGGAATTTGGCGGCCTCCACCTGGGTTTCGGGGCGGCCAAAGAAGCTCATATTCATGGTAATGGTGGCCGGGCCGCAGTTATTCCAGGTTTGCCATTGGTGCTTCAGGCCGGTCAGTTGCACTTGCTTGCCCACCGCAGCCAGGGCGACGGTAGGGGGGGGAGTCGCCGTGGGCAGAGGGGTAGCCGCCGCCGTTGCAGTGGCGGTGGGCGGCAGCGGCGTGGCGCTGGGGGTGGCCGAAGGCGGCGGCGCAAGTTGAAGCCGTTGGGTGGGCGAGGCGAAAGCGGCTGCTGCCGTAGGGATAGGGGTGGGCAAATATTCCGGGTGAGGCATCAATTTGCGATAGTAGGTGCGGAGACGGTAGCTCAGGTTGTCAAGATGCGGGCTGAGGGCAGGCAGGGCCAGGCCGGCGACGAGGGCCAGCATGGCCACCAAGGCCCCCAGCCCCAGGCCAAAAATCAAGGCATTGCCTTTGCTGACGACTTTTTTTTCGTAAGGGCGTCTGAGGCGTGAGGTATCCAATCTTTACTCTTTCTCTTGATAACGGGTCACGGTGAAGCGATAAAGCTGGGCCGGTTCGTGAGATGAAAGGCCGGCTTTGCGCCGCACCAACTCTAACTGGCGCGGCACGCTGTCAACCATGGGGATGTCGGGCAGCAGTAAGGCCCGCCGTTGGCCGGCCTGGATCAGAACCCCGTAGACTTTTTCATCTAATTCCTTAATATCGTGAACCGGCTCCAGCGGGCTGAGCAAATCAACCTTTACATCCAGCCCTTCCAGTTCTTCCGGGAGCATAGGCGGAAAGCGGGGGTCATCCACCGCCGAAGCGATGGCCGTGTGAATAATTGTCTCGGCCAGATTGGCCTGGCTGGGGGCCAGGGTTCCCCGGCAGCCGCGCAACGACCCGTCGGCCGTATGCAGCGAGACAAACAAAGGGTTGGGGGTGGCCATATTATTCGGTAAGGGCGTGGGGGCAGGCATGATCTGGCCGGTTTTTAAATAAGTTTCTATGGCCTGGTAAGCCAGGGCAATAAATGGGTGCATAATGGCTTCTTTTAATGTTAGGACATAACGCCTAAAAAGGCAGTTGTTTTAAGTTATACTATCTGGTATAATGACACAGACAAGAATACTAGACAAATAATTGGGAGAAGTCTAGCCACTTGTCAACCTGTTAGAGAGCATCAAAACAGGTGATTGACCTCTTTCTTTCACTTTCCATTAGGCCGATATTACAGGGGAATCTATGCCACCGTCACCGAATAACCCACCACCGACTGCACCGCAACCGCCCTCGCCGTCGCAAAAACCCGTCCAACCCTTGCCGTCTCGCTCACCCGCCGAACCGGCCCCCTCCAATCCACCCGCTCAAGCCGCTCGTCCACCCGCCCAACGGCGTTCCGGCGGGTCTACCCCCAGAAGTTTAGCCCAGGTTCTGCGTGAAGCTGACCGCATGGTAGTGCAGGGGGAGTTAGATGAGTATTTGCCGGTTCCCTCTGGATTTGATCAAATTGACCGGCTGATCGGCGGCGGCCTGCGCAAAACCGAGTTAGTCCGGTTAGGAGGGCCGCAAGGGATTGGCAAAACTATTACCGCCCTGCAAATGGCGCGCAATCTGGCTTTGAATGAGGCCACTTACGCCTTTTACATCTCCTATGAACACAGCGAGATACATCTCTTGAATCGGCTGATTTGCCAGGAAAGTATTGACCCTACCAAAGATGATGCCAGCGCCGGTATTCGCTTGAAAGATTTGCACAATATCGTGGTGAGCAAGCGCGCCAGGGAGTGGGTGCGGAACGAAGGCAACGTGGGTCTACAACAGATTCTATCACAGCACCCCAAGACTGCCAAAGCGATGGAAACAATTAATCGCTATGCCGACCGCCTGATTTTGATGAAAGCCAGCCCGGCCGTAACCACCCTCAACGCCATTCGGGATATGACCCGCCAGATTGTGGACGCCACCGGCG
>CAZDMM010000106.1:0-14161 GCA_964505845.1 uncultured Caldilineaceae bacterium | reverse complement strand
GCGCGTCTCCGGGCCAAAGCCAAAGACGATGCGGTGCAGGCCAAACCCCAGGCCGTCCCGCCGCCGGCCGATGCCCCTCCCCGCCGGCCTGAAGAAGATGCGCCGCCGCCGGACGCCTCAGACTCCCCCGCCGGGGGCGAAGCAAGCGGCTCGCGCCGGAGGTCAAAATGATAGGCCGCAACCCGCTGACTCGACGTTACAATGCCATTGTGCTGGGCGTCGGCGCGATGGGCAGCGCCACCTGCTATGAGTTAGCCAAGCGGGGGCGGCGGGTGCTGGGGCTGGAACAGTACGACATCCCGCACCACCTCGGCTCTTCGCACGGCCACACCCGCATTATCCGCCTGGCCTATTACGAGCACCCTTCCTATGTAATGTTACTACGCCGTTCCTACGAACTGTGGCGCGAAATCCAAACGCGGGTGGGGGAGCAGTTGCTCCATATCACCGGCTCGTTTGACGCCGGCCCGGCCGATAGCTGGGTTTTCAAAGGCTCCTGGCAGTCTTGCCTGGAACACGACCTGCCGCACGAAGTGCTGACCGGCAAGGAGGTGAACCAGCGCTTTCCGGGCTGCCAGCTTTCGCATGAAACGATGGCCGTGCTGCAGCCGGATGGCGGCTTTCTCACCCCGGAACGCTGCATCGTGGCTTATGTCAACGCTGCGGTTGCCCTGGGCGCAGAGATTCATGGCCGTGAAAAGGTACTGGAGTGGCAGCCGCTCACCGACGGCGGGGTGCGGGTGACCACCACCCGCGACGTGTACGAGGGAGACCGGCTGGTCATCACCGCCGGGGCCTGGGACGCCAACATCCTGGACTTTTTGCAAGGGCTGGCCGTGCCGGAGCGGCAGGTGTTAGCCTGGCTGCAGCCCTTGCGCCCGGAGTGGTTTACCCCGGCCAATTTCCCGGTGTTTAACCTGTTGGTGTCGGAGGGCCGCTATTACGGCTTTCCGGTCTTTGGCATCCCCGGCTTTAAGTTTGGCAAATACCACCACTTTGAAGAGCACGGGCCGGCCGAACAGATTGACTACGAGCCGCACGATTACGATGAGATCATGCTGCGCGAATTTGCCAGCCGCTACTTTCCCCAGGCTTGCGGCCCGACCATGTCAATGGCGGCCTGCATGTTCACCAACTCACCCGATAATCATTTCATCATTGACCTTCACCCCGATTACCCCCAGGTCTCTTTTGCCTCGGCCTGTTCCGGTCACGGCTTTAAATTTGTCAGCGTGGTGGGTGAAATCATGGCCGACCTGGCCGAGCGGGGTGAAACCCGCCACAACATCGAATTTTTCCGGCTGGATCGCTTTGGCATCCAGGGCGGCGGCAGCCGGCACAGGCCGGAAAGCAGCCGTAAGCTTCCTCCCACCGGCGGGCATCAGTCGCCGGTTACAACGGGCCATCCGCCCGCGCCGGCTGGTCTGCCGTCTGCCGCCGGTGACCGCACTTCTACCCTGGCCGAGATGGGCAAAGGGGCGATCCGGCCATTTTGGTAAACATAAAGTAGAACAAGCTGTCAGCTTGTCCTACTGCTTTTTTAGGCAAAATTTGAGGAGAGATTACTATGCACACCAAAGCACGTCTTGTCATTATTGGGGCAGGGATAGTGGGCTGCAGCGCCGCCTATCATCTGGTTCAAAAGGGCTGGCGCGATATTGTGGTGCTGGATCAAAATTCCTTGTTTGAAACGGGCGGCTCCACCTCGCACGCGCTGGGGCTGATTTTCCAAACCAACAGTTCTAAAATGATGGGCCACTTTGCCCAATACACCGTGCAGCTTATCGGCAGCCTGTACACCGAAGCCAGGCCCACCTGGTATGGAACCGGCAGCATCGAGCTTGCCTGCACCCCGGAGCGGCTGGCCGAACTGCACCGGCGGCAGGGCTGGGCGGCGGCTTATGGCCTGGAAGGGCGGGTGATCTCGCCCCAGGAAGTTGCCGCGTTGATTCCCCTGATTGACCCTCAAACTATTTACGGCGGCTACTATGTGCCCACCGACGGCGACGCCAAAGCCCTCAACGTGGTCGGCGAGCTGGCCCGGCTGGCCTCCGCGGGCGGCGCGGCTGCCTTTTACGGCAACATCCCCGTTACCGACATTGATTTTGAGACCCGCCGCGGCCACGTCACCGCCGTGATTACGCCCCAGGGCCGCATCGAAACCGAGCAGGTGCTGCTCTGCACCAACATCTGGGGGCCGGTGCTGGGCGACAAGGTGGGCGTGTCGCTCCCCTTAATGGCGGTGGAGCATCTGTATGCCATTACCACCCCCCTGCCGGAACTGGCCGGTGAAACCCGCGAGGTCGCCCATCCTATCCTGCGCGATCAAGACCATGCCATGTATTACCGCCAGCACTTCGACGCCTACGGCATCGGCTCTTACCAACACAGTCCCATTTTGGTTGATCCCTACACCCTTGGCCAGACGGCCATACGCCGCTTTACCCCGGAACATTTTGGCCCGGCCTGGGATTCTACCACCAAGATTATGCCGCCCATTAAAAAAGCCGGGCTGACCCACCAGTTCAACGGCATGTTTGCTTTTACCATTGACGGCATGCCGATTCTGGGTGAGACGGCCCAGCTTAAAGGCTTTTGGACGGCGGTGGGGGTGTGGGTGACGCACTCCGGCGGAGTGGGCCAGGCCATGGCCGAGTGGCTGGCCGAGGGCGGAACCAGCCTGGATTTGCGCGAGGCCGATGTGAACCGCTTTCATGACCACGCCAAAACCAAATCATACATTCTGGATCGGGCTTACAGCCAATATGATGAAGTGTACGACATCATCCACCCCAAACAATCTATGGAAAAGCCGCGCCTGCTCCGCCTCAGCCCCTTTTATCCGCGTCTGCAGGAGCAGCAGGGCGTTTTTTTTGAGGCGGCCGGCTGGGAGCGCCCTCAATGGCTTGAAGCTAACGCCGGGCTGGTCGAAGAGTACGAAATCCCCGCCCGCACCGGCTGGGCGGCGCGCTACTGGTCGCCCATCGAAGGTGGCGAGCACCGGGCCGTGCGGGAGCGGGTGGCCCTGTATGATTTGACCGCCTTCACCAAAATTGAGGTGTCAGGCCCCGGTAGCCTGAGTTTTTTGCAATACCTGGCCGCCGGGCAAATAGATGCGCCGGTGGGCAAAATTGTCTACACTCCGCTGTTGACCCCCAACGGCGGCATCAAGTGTGATTTGACCATCACCCGCCTGGCGGCGGATCGCTTTTGGGTGCTGACCGGCGGCGGTACGGGCATGCTGGACCTGGCCTGGCTGCGCCAACACGCCCCGGCTGACGGCTCGGTAGAAATTGCCGACGTGACCTCCAAATATTGTAACATCGGCCTGTGGGGGCCGCAGGCGCGGGCTACCCTGCAAAAGGTGTGCCATGAGGACGTGTCGAATGAGGCTTTCCCGTATTACACCGCCAGGCGTCTTACCATTGGCTACGTGCCGGCGCTGGCGCTGCGGCTCTCCTATGCCGGGGAGTTAGGCTGGGAAATCTACGCCCAGATGGAGTACGGCTTGAAGTTGTGGGATACCCTGTGGGCCGCCGGGCAAGAGTTTGGCATGATTGTGGCCGGCTTTGGAGCCTTTGACTCGCTGCGCCTGGAGAAGGGCTACCGCTCCTGGGGGGCGGATATCCACACCGAATACAACCCCTACGAGGCCGGCCTGGGCTGGACCGTCAAGCTGAACAAGGGCGACTTTATAGGCCGCGAGGCCCTGCTCAAAATCAAGGAGGCGGGCATCACCCGCAAACTGTGCTGTATGACCCTGGACGATCCCCAGGCGGTCGTGCTGGGTAAAGAGCCGATTATGAGCGCTGGCCGGGTGCTGGGCTATGTCACCAGCGCCAACTACGGCTACTCGGTAGGCAAGTTTATTGTTTACGGCTATCTGCCGCTGGCCTTTGCTAATCCGGGAACCAAAGTGGAGGTGGTTTACTTTGGACAGCGATACCCGGCGACCGTAACCAAAGAGCCGCTGTATGACCCGGAAAATCTGAAGCTAAAACATTGAAATATAGTAAGGTGCGTCGCACTTTGACAGTGCAACGCACCTGTACACGATAATGAGCGAGCCGGCAGTTTTGGCGAAGCCGGCTAAAATCAACCGGGCAGCCCACAAAAATTGAGAAAACGGCTCAACGCGCCGGGGTCGCCCTCAATGCGAATCAGACCCCTGGCCAGCGCCTCCTCCGGCTGGATCTTCCGCTGCAATAACCCCAGATACGACAATATATCGGTATAAAAAAATGCATCGGCTCTCAAGGCGTTGCCCTGCTGCACGCGGATCTGCCCTTCTTTTATCTCCACCTGCAACACTTCATCATCCACATGCAGTTCGTAAGTTTCATTGACCCCCTGGGCCTGCTCCGGGCGGAAAAAGGTTTTGAGAGTCAGGGCGTAGGAGCCGGCATGCAGCACCGCGGCCCCCTCCGGCGCGAGCGGTACAAATTGGCTGCCCCACTTGCCCAGTTCAAGCAGGGTTTTTTCTAGCGCCTGCCCCAGCGGGGTCAGTTGGTAAACAGTAGAACCGGCCGGCGGGGGCAGGATGCGGCGGCAAATCACGCCCTGCTGCTCCAGGTGCTTGAGCCGCTCGGCCAGCAGATTGGTGCTGATGTCGGGCAGGCCGTTGAGCAGGTCCTTAAAACGACGCGGGCCGGCCACTAATTCGCGGATAATGAGGATGGTCCAGCGTTCACCTACGATGTCGAGGGCGTAGGCCAGCCCGCAGTACTGGTTGTAACTTCGATCTTTCATATTTGAAAGTATACAGCAAATGGGTAGAATTTCAAGTTCACTAGCTCGTACCTTAAAAGTTGAAATTGATACTTGACTTTTTGAAGTAATAGTTCTATAATACTAGAACATTTGTGCTACAAGAGTGTAGATTTAACAGGCAATAAAGGAGAAAATTGATGAGGAAACTGGGTGCATACAACTTTTTAACCTTGAACGGCTTTTTCAAGGGGCCAAACGAGGACACCAGTTGGCATACGCACGGCGAGGAAGAGGCCAGGTATTCGGAAGAGGCGCTGGCGGCGGAGAATATCCTGCTCTTTGGCCGAAAAACTTATGATATGATGGCCGGCTTCTGGCCGACTCCGCCAGCCAGGGAGCTGTTCCCCAAAGTGGCCGAGGGGATGAACCGGGCAGAAAAGATCGTTTTCTCCCGGTCGCCGTTTGAGCCAGCGTGGGAGAACAGCCGGGTATTCAGCGGCGATATTGTGGCCAAGATGCGAGCGATCAAAGAATCGCCCGGCCCGGACATGTCCATCTTGGGCAGCGGCAGCATCATCAGCCTGTTTGCCGATCACGGCCTGATTGATGAGTATCAATTTATGATTGACCCGGTCGCCATTCCTGAGGGGACGCCGGTTTTCCATAACATCCAACAGAAACTGAGCTTGCGGCTCACCGGCTCAAAAGTGTTCACCAGCGGCGTGGTGTTGCTGAATTATCAGCCGGTATCCGGGCGTTAAACCCGGCTGAACCGGAAAGCACAAGGGTTGTTCCATTCCCCGTTGTAACCCATCTTCGATGCTGCGTTAGTAAAGTAAAGGAGAATAACTGATGAATATTGTACTCTGGGTCCTCCAGGTATTGCTGGCGGCTGAGTTTGTGTTTCATGGCTGGATTTTCTTATTCCCCCCGGCAGAGCTGGTTGAGATCATGAATGCTAATTTTAACCCCGGCTTTCGCCTTTTTCTGGGCGTGGCCGAATGGCTGGGCGCGGCGGGACTCATCCTGCCCGGCGCCACCCGCATTTTGCCCTGGTTGACCTCGCTGGCCGCGGTGGGTCTTACGGTCGTGGTGGGTAGCGCCACCGTTTTGCACCTGTCCCGGGGCGAAATTAGCAGCGCCATCATAACGGCGGTCATATTTGTTCTGTGTGCGGCTGTGGCCTACATGCGCTGGAAAGTAAAACCCATCTCACCCCGAAAAATTTTGACCCAAAAAGAATCATTCTGATGACTAAGGAGAAAGAATTTTACATGAACCCTGTCACCCCTCCCAGAGCCGGGCGGCGCGAGTGGATTGGCCTGGCCGTGCTGATGCTGCCCACCCTGCTCATCGTGATGGACCTGACCGTGTTGCACCTGGCCATACCTCATCTAAGCGCAGACCTTCAGCCTAGCAGTACCCAACTGTTGTGGATTGTAGACATTTACGGCTTTATGATCGCCGGGGCGCTGGTAACGATGGGGACGCTGGGCGACCGCATCGGACGGCGCAAGCTGCTCTTGATCGGGGCCGCCGCGTTTGGCCTCGCCTCGGTCCTGGCCGCCTTTGCAACCAGCGCCGAGATGCTGATCGCGGCTCGCGCCCTGCTCGGCGTGGCCGGGGCCACGCTGATGCCCTCCACCATGTCGCTCATCCGCAATATGTTTCAAGATGAAAGGCAGCGCACGGTCGCTATCGGCATTTGGGTTTCTGGCTTTTCGGTCGGCAGCGCCATCGGCCCCCTGGTGGGAGGCTTCCTCCTGGAGCACTTCTGGTGGGGCTCGGTTTTTCTGCTGGGGGTGCCGGTGATGGCCCTGCTGCTGGTCACGGGACCCCTTCTGCTGCCGGAATTTCGTGATCCTAATGCAGGCCGGCTGGACCTGTTCAGTGCGGCCCTCTCCCTGGCCGCCGTGCTGGCAGTGATTTACGGCCTTAAGCAGATTGCCCAACACGGTCCAGGTTGGCCCCCCATTCTGTTCATCGTGACCGGCCTGGCCCTCGGCATCGTGTTTGTGCGGCGGCAGCAAACTCTGGCCGACCCGCTGATTGATCTCCGGCTCTTCCGGCTGCCTGCCTTCAGCGCGTCCCTGGCTACGTACACGCTCGGCGTTTTCGTCGCCTTTGGCGTCTTTCTCTTCATCGCCCAGTATTTGCAGCTTGTGTTGGGGCTGTCGCCGCTGCAGGCGGGGCTGTGGTCGGTGCCCGGGGCGATCACCTCTATCATCGGCTCCAACATAGCGCCGGTGCTGGTGCGCCGGGTACGGCCGGCCCTGGTGATAGCGGCCGGCCTGGTCCTCGCCGCCGTTGGCTTTGGATTGCTCACCCAGGTCGGCGTCAGTTCCCTCGCAGTCGTCGTCATTGGGTGGAGTGTCATGTCCCTGGGCTTTGGGGCGACGTTTACCTTGACTGCCGACCTGGTGGTCGGGACGGCCCCTCCTGAGCGGGCCGGCGCTGCGTCGGCGCTCTCGGAGACCGGGGCCGAATTAGGCGGAGCGCTCGGCCTCGCCGTGCTGGGCAGCCTGGGGACCGCCATTTACCGCAGCCACGTGGTCGTCGCCCTGCCAGCCGGCATCTCGCCGGAGTTGGCCGAAGCCGTCCAGGAAACCCTGGGCGGGGCGGTGGCGGTGGCAGGGCAGCTTCCGGGGCAGGCCGGTCCGGCTCTGTTGAGCGCGGCCCACGAGGCGTTTATCCTGGGGCTGCAACTGACTTCCCTGATTGGGGCGGTGGTGATGCTGGGCCTGGCCCTCCTGACCGTGACGATGCTGCGGCAGATACGCCCACCCGCCGAGCCTGATCATCACTCGGAAGCAGAACACCCGGTTCGTCGTTCAACGTCGCCCGCCCAGCCAGATATTCACCCTTGTTGAGTTGAACCATGACACCGCATCTTCCTGAACGGATTGCCGCAGCGGTTGAACTGTTAGCAGTGCAACCGCACGATCACCTGCTTGAAATCGGCTGTGGCAACGGCGCTGCCGCCAGCCTGGTTTGCGAGCGCCTGGCGAATGGAAAATTGGTCGCCATTGACCGCTCTGAAAAGCAGATTAGCCTGGCCAGCAAAAGAAATCGCGCCCACCTCGAAGCCGGCAAGTTGACCCTGCACGTGATGGCATTGGAATCGGCGGCGCTGGGTGGGGCGCAGTTCGACAAAATTTTTGCTAGCAATGTGAACTGCTTTTGGCTGGACTTTAAAAAACCGTTGGCGGCGGTCAAGCAACTACTGAAACCAAACGGGGCCTTTTTTATCTTCTATCAGCAACCCGGCCCGGCCAAAATGCGCGAGGTGTCGTCGGCGCTTCATCACAACCTGGTTAGTACGGGTTTTGACATCAGACACGAAACGGCAACCGGGCCGGTGTACTGTTTGGAATGTACCTTGTCAAATAATAGGAAATAAAAGCTATGACCAAACTTTTTTACACTGTTTTAGCCAACTCCCTGGCGGCTTCCGTCACCAACACCTTTGTTTGGTTTGCCGTCACCTTTTGGGTGTATCTTGAAACAAAATCGGTCACAGTTACCTCGGTGATGGCCGGGGTGTACCTGGTAACGGTAGCCCTTTCCGGGTTTTATCTCGGCTCTCTGGTGGACAGGTACAACAAGAAAACAACCATGCTCCTTTCCAGCCTCGGTTCGCTTTTGCTGTATGCGCTGGCCTGGCTGATTTTTGGCTCAACCCCGCCGGCTGAGTTTACCCATCCAGGCAGCCCCACGCTGTGGGTCTTTATCGTGCTGGCCCTGTTTGGGGCCATTGCCGGAAATTTACGCGGCATCGCGCTGTCAACCTTGGTGACGATGCTGGTGCCCGAAGCGCAACGCGATAAGGCCAATGGCCTGACCGGCAGCGCCAACGGCGTGGCCTTCCTGGTGGCATCCATCCTGAGCGGCATGGCCGTCGGCTTTTTGGGTGTTTTTTGGATGCTGGTGTGCGCCATCGGGCTGACCGTGCTGGTCATTCTTCATCTCTGGACGCTCCCCTTGCCGGTTAAAGAAGTGAGCCATGCCGAAGCTCATCCGCACAGCATTGACATCCGGGGTTCGATCCAGGCCATTCAGGTTGTCCCCGGCCTGTTTGGGCTGATTTTTTTCCACACTTTCAATAACTTTCTGGGCGGCGTCTTCATGTCGCTCATGGACGCTTATGGCCTGGAGCTGGTTTCGGTGCAGGTGTGGGGCGTTTTGTGGGGCGTTTTGAGCCTGGGCTTTATCGTCGGCGGGTTGGTGGTGGCCCGAAAGGGCCTGGGGCCAAACCCGCTGCGCACCCTCTTTCTGGCTAATATTGTGATGTGGACGATCTGCATTTTCTTTACCATCCAATCCTCGATTGTGCTGCTGGCAGTGGGTATGTTTGTCTGGCTGTGCCTGATCCCGGCGGTGGAGGCCGCCGAGCAAACCATCCTGCAAAAAGTGATCCCGCCCGAACGCCAGGGCCGGGTCTTTGGTTTTGCCCAAAGCGTCGAGCAGTCGGCCTCGCCGATCACCGCCTTTATCATCGGCCCCATCGCCGAGCTGATCTTCATCCCCTTTATGACCACCGGCGCGGGCGTAGAACTGCTGGGCCCCTGGTTTGGAACCGGCACGGATCGGGGCATCGCTCTGCTGTTTACCGTAGCCGGATTCATCGGCCTCATGGTCACGCTGGCCGCCATGCAGTCGCGGGCGTATAAAATCTTAGCCAGGAATTATCAAACGCAGGAGGTAGAGGAGTATCCATTCAGGCTGAACAAAATTTCCCAGACAACGCCGGTGGAATAAAAGAGCAGGCGAAGAGGCGAGGGCTTGAGGGCGCGAATAATCTTCTCGCTTCATCGCCTCTTTATTCGGTAATTTTAATTTATTTAACCCAACGAAAGGAAATAAAAAATGGCAACCCTAAATCCTTATTTGAACTTTGATGGGAAGTGTGAAGAAGCCTTCAACTTTTACAAATCCGTTTTTGGCGGCGAGTTTCTGACGGTGATGCGATTTAATGAAATGCCGACTGAATACCAAACGGATAAAAGTGAAGGCGACAAAATTTTGCACGTGGCTTTACCCATCGGGCAAAGCTCTATCCTGATGGGCAGCGACACGCCTGCTGCTATGGGGCCAACCCCCATCGGCGGCAATGTGTCCATTTCCATCAGCGCCGCCAGCCAGGAAGAGGCCGACCGGCTGTTCAACGGACTTTCCGCCGGGGGGCAAATCACCATGCCCCTCGACAAGGCCTTTTGGGGCGATTACTTTGGTATGTGTACCGACAAGTATGGCGTGCAGTGGATGGTCAGTTACAGCTATAACCAACAGCAATAAGCGGTTTTAAGGGCAAAAGTATGAGCCTTATCTATGAGGAAAGATTGTCGGACTCGCCTTATGTAGAAACGATCACCCAGGGGTGGACGGCGAGCGATGGTTCTACGATTCGCCCGGCTGAGATCCGTTGGCACATGGTCTTTGTAAAACTGAACGACCGCGTACAACCCTTCATCGTAGGACCATTGACTACAGCGGGCGTGGTGTCATGGGGCGAAGGGGCTGAGATTTTGTGGATTAAGTTCAAACTTGGCGTCTTCATGCCCCATCTGCCCGCCAGGGAGTTCCTGGACGTTGAGACGACCTTGCCCGATGCGGCCAGCCAATCCTTTTGGCTCAAGGGATCGGCCTGGCAATTTCCTGACTATAACAATGCCGAGGCGTTCATTGACAGCCTTGGGCGGGCTGACATCCTGGTTCGTGATCCCGTTGTGCCGGCTGTGTTACAAGACCAGCCCCCAAAAATGTCGGCCCGCACGGTGCGGCATCGGTTCTTGCAAGTTACCGGCTTAACCCAAAGCCATATACGGCAAGCCGAACGGGCCCAACGGGCGGCAGCGCGCTTGCGCCAAGGCGTTTCGATCCTCGATGCCGTTGATGAGTTTGGTTATTTCGATCAACCGCATCTAACCCGCTCGCTGAAACAATTTATCGGCTATACCCCTGCTCAAATCGTCCGCTTGCATCAGCCGATGTAGCTTGCCGTTTTATACAAGACAATCTCTTTTTACCGGGGTATAATACAAATGTTCTATTAAACTCTCATAATACAAACAAAGGAGAACAGTCATGCAAAAAATTACCCCCTTTTTATGGTTTGATAGGAACGCCGAAGAGGCCATACAGTTTTATACGTCTATCTTTAAAAACTCAAAGATTGTAAGTATTAAGCGGTATCCGGAAGGCCCCCTGGAGGGGCCGATGCAAGGGATGGAAGGCAAAGTCTTGACCGCCCTCTTTGAGCTTGAAGGTCAGCGGTTTATGGCGCTCGACGGCGGGCCGATTTTCAAGTTCACCGAGGCCACCTCATTCTTCGTAGAGTGTGAGTTACAAGAAGAAGTAGACTATTATTGGGAAAAGCTCTCCGCCGACCCACAGGCCGAACAATGTGGCTGGCTCAAAGACAAATATGGGCTGTCGTGGCAGATTGTCCCTACCCTTGTAAGCGAGTTGTTGAATGACCCTGACCCGGCTAAATCGCAAAACGTGATGCAAGCTATCCTGCAAATGAAAAAGATTGACATCGCCGGGTTAAAGCGGGCCTACGAGCAGCCCTAAATTTCTCAAAGTAGGCTTCATTGACGAAATACAGCTTTACCTTGTCCCCAAGCTGCTCGGCCAGGGCATTCGCTTGTTCGATCAAATTGCCCGTCAAAGATAGTTGGATTGTATTATCAAAAAATATAAAGTAAAAGGAGATTTTCAGGATGTTAAATCTAAATTCAGTTATGATAGGCACCAAACAACCCCAGGTGTTAGCTGCATTTTATGAAAAAATTATTGGCAAACCAGCGGACATGGTAGAGGAGGGTTGGTCTGGATGGCAGGTGGGCAGTGCCTTTTTCGCCGTCGGGGAACACTCCGAGATGCAAGGGGCGGCCAAAGACCCCGGACGGGTGATGTTCAATTTCGAAACCAAGCAAGTCAAAGAAGAATTTGAGCGAATGAAGGCCCTTGGCGCCATGGTGATAAAAGAACCCTACGAATTGCAAGGCATGTGGATTGCCACCCTGGCTGACCCTGATGGTAACTATTTTCAATTGATGACCCCTTGGGAAGATAACTAGTTCGAAAGTGAGATAATTGTAAGGGGGCTATGATGCAAAAAATTACACCGCATTTATGGTTTGACCAAGAAGCCAAAGAAGCCGCCGAGTTTTACGCTGCTATCTTGCCAGATTCCAAAGTTACCAACATCACCACCCTCCACGGCAACACCGATGTTGTCTCGTTTGAGCTGTGGGGACAGAAATTTATAGCCTTTAGCGCCGGCCCTATGTTTAAGTTCACTCCGGCCGTGTCATTTATGGTAAATTTCGATCCGTTATTCTTCAACGGCTCCGCGCAGGAGGCGCGAGAAAAGTTAGATCAGGTTTGGGCCAGGTTGTCTGACGGCGGCGCCGTGCTCATGCCGCTTGATAAGTACCCTTTTAGCCAGCGGTATGGCTGGCTTCAGGATAAGTACGGTTTGTCGTGGCAGTTGATCCTGACCAATCCCGAAGGCGACCCGCGGCCGCCAATATTGCCGTTTCTTATGTTTGTCGGCCCCAATGTTGGTCGCGCGGAAGAGGCCATCAATTTTTACCTCTCGGTATTCAAAAATTCAAAAATGGGTGTGGCCAATCGCTACGGCCCCCATCAAGAACCGGACCAAGCGGGCACGGTCATGTTTGCCGACTTTATGCTGGAGAATTATTGGTTTGCGGCCATGGACAGCGCCCATCAACACAACTTTACTTTCAACGAAGCCATCTCCTTCCTGGTGCATTGCGACACGCAACAAGAAATTGATGACTACTGGGAAAAACTCTCCGCCGTCCCCGAAGCGGAGCAGTGCGGCTGGCTGAAAGATAAATTTGGTGCCTCCTGGCAGATTGCGCCGACAGCAATGGACGAAATGATGCTCCAAGGCACGCCGGAGCAAATTGATCGTCTCACCCAGGCCTTCATGCCGATGAAGAAGCTTGATATCGCCCAGTTAAAGCGGGCCTACGAGCAAGGATAAGTCTCCTGGCAGTTAAACCAGACCAAAAGGCAGTGAAAATGAAGATTGAAGTTTACCTGGAAATCGGCCAAAAGCGCACCTTTGCCGGGGCGCTGGACTGGCCGGGCTGGTGCCGCCTGGGCCGGGACGAGCCGTCGGCGCTGCAAGCTCTGCTGGATTACGGGCCGCGCTACGCCCAAATCCTCCACAGCGCGGAAATTGCTTTCCAAGCTCCTAATAACCTGTCTGCCTTTACGGTGGTCGAACGGCTGCCCGGCGCCGCCACCACCGACTTCGGCGCGCCCGATGTGGCCCCCGCTGCCGACATGCCGCCGCTCCACGAGACCGATGTGCGACGGTATCAAACCTTACTCGCAGCCTACTGGCAGGCTTTTGACGCGGCGGTGCTTGCCGCGACAGGTAAAGAACTGCGCAAAGGGCCGCGCGGCGGAGGGCGTGATCTTGAAGGCATCATTGACCACGTGCTGGGCGCGGATGCGGCCTATCTGACCAGCCTGGGGCAGCGCTTTAAGCGGAATGAAAGCGGAGATCGCACTGAGGAACTAGAGCGCATGCGCCAAGCTATCCTGGCGGCGCTGGCTGTGGCAGTGCGGGGTGAATTGCCGGAACGCAGGCCGCGCGGCGGCGTGATCTGGAAGCCGCGCTACTTTGTCCGCCGGGTGGCCTGGCATGTGCTCGATCATGTGTGGGAAATCGAAGATCGGGTGGTTGAGGGCGATTAATGTAACTGCTTTCAAAAAAATCTCGTCCCCAAATCCTGTCCCCAAACTCCCCTTCCCCACATCTCGTCCCCCACATCTCGTCCCCAAACTCAGTTTGGGGACGAGATTTAACGAGATTTAAACTGTTATGGCAAAGAACCTTAAAATATCGAACATCTGTGCTTTTTATGCTTGACAATATTCCCATATCGGAATATAATAAGACAGTATGGCCCGTGCAGCAACCACCTCTGACGTTTTCAACGCCATCGCCGAACCGCAGCGGCGGGAAATTCTCAACCTGCTGGCCCAGGGCGAGAAATCGGTGAATGAAATCGTGGAGGCGCTCCACCTCAAGCAGCCGCAGGTCTCCAAGCATCTGCGGGTGCTGCGCCAGGTGGGGCTGGTCAGCGTGCGCGAGGTGGGACAGCAGCGGCTTTACCGGCTGAACAGCAACCGGCTCAAACCCATCTACGATTGGGTTAAGCCGTTTGAGCAGCTCTGGAGCGAGCGCTTTGACCGCCTGGCCGATTACTTAAATCAATTACAGAACAAAGGAGAAAACCATGAGTCAAAAGAGTAACCCAACCCCCGAAGCTGCAGAACGAGAGTTTGTGATGGAGCGCGTCTTCAATGCGCCGCGGGCGCTGGTGTTCCAGGCCTTCTCGGAGTGCAAGCACCTGGTCCATTGGTGGGGGCCAACCGGCTGGACGCTGCCGGTCTGCGAAAT